>JBDHWX010000034.1:0-13051 GCA_039810365.1 Bdellovibrionales bacterium
TCACTTTGCTTGGGAATTTTTAACAAAAGAATTGGGTCTGCCAAAAGAAAAACTCTACATCACCGTTTTTGAAACCGATGATGAAGCGGCCGACATTTGGCACAAACAAGAGGGTATTCCTCGAGAAAAAATCATTCGCTACGGAGAAAAAGATAATTTTTGGCGCATGGGAGACACTGGACCCTGCGGACCCTGCTCTGAAATTTTTTACGATCATGGTCCAGAAAACGGTAATGGAAATAAAAATGCCAAATTTGGTGAAGACGATGCTAGGTATGTTGAAATTTGGAATCTCGTCTTTATGCAATTTTTTGAAGAAGCTCCCGGCAAAATGAATCCCTTGCCAAAACCCTCTGTGGACACAGGTGCAGGTCTTGAGCGCTTAAGTGCCGTCTTGCAAGGTGTTTACATGAACTACGACACCGATCTTTTTCAACCGCTGATCCAAAAAGCCTGCAAGATTTCAAAAAAGAAATATTATGCAGACGATGAAACCGATACCGCCCTTCGAGTTTTAGCCGACCACGCAAGAGCCTGTGCCTTTTTGATTGGTGATGGCGTTTTGCCATCAAACGAAGGCCGAGGTTACGTCTTAAGAAGAATCTTAAGGCGAGCTGCACGCTTTGGTCGAAAACTCTCAATTGAACAATCTGTTTTGCTACCCGTTGTAGAAGAAGTCATTGCAACCATGAGTGACGCTTATCCCGATCTCACTCAACAAAAAAATTTGATTCTTAAAACTATTTCTAACGAAGAAGTTTCATTTTTACAAACGCTCGATCAGGGGACAGAAATTTTAAACAACGAAATTGCAGCACTTAAAAAATCAAAAAAGAAGACTCTCTCTGGTGATTTTGTTTTTAAACTCTATGATACCTTTGGCTTTCCCATGGATCTCACTCGCATGATGGGAGCTGAACAAAATATCTTGATTGATGAATCTGGCTTTGAAGCAAAAATGGATGAGGCTAGAAAAAAATCTCAAGCCTCTTGGAAAGGCTCTCAAATTGGAACCGACCAAGGACACCTCATTGAGCTTTCTCAAAAAACAAAGCCAACGGAATTTGTTGGTTATACAACCCTACAAAGTTCTTCTCAAGTTTTGGCCTTATCTGATGGAAAAACAGTCGTTCAAAAATTAGAATCTGGTCAAAATGGATTTATGATTAGTGACCGCACTCCATTTTATGCTGAAGGCGGCGGCCAAGTGGGCGATCAAGGCCTTGCCCAAAATAAAACTTCTGAAATCCAGATTTTGGATACAACAAAAATCAATAACGTCTTTTTTCATCAAATCCATATTAATAAGGGAAGCCTTAAGATTAACGACGAGCTTCAAATGTCAGTTCATGCTTCTTTAAGAAGAAATACTCAAGCCAACCACACAGCAACACATCTTTTACATGCAGCCCTAAGAAAAGTTTTAGGTACCCATGTCACTCAAGCAGGCTCCCTTGTTGATGCTAACCGCACGCGTTTTGACTTTACTCATGATAAGCCACTAACACATGAAGAACGCCAACAAATTGAAAAACTTGTCAATGAACAAATCGAACTTTCACACGAGCTTCACCCCGCCATTATGCCTTACAAAAAAGCTATTGAAATAGGTGCCATGGCTCTTTTTGGTGAAAAATATGGCGACGAGGTTCGTGTTTTAAAAATTGGGGATTTTTCAACAGAGCTTTGCGGAGGAACCCATGTTTCTAATGCATCTCAGATTCGTGTTTTTAAAATCATCTCAGAAACTGGTGTTTCAAGAGGCGTTCGAAGAATCGAAGCTATTACCAGCACACAAGCTCTCAATTATTTGATGAAAGATCACGAAGAACTTTTAAGCTCTAAAGAGGCAGCTCAAATTCAAATGGATCACTCCTTGCCACAATGGATTGAAACTAAAAAGAAAGAACATAAAGAGCTCGAAAGGTCATTACAATCTTTAAAGTCACAGGGTCTGGATCCTGATTTTTATATTAAAAACGGCAAAAAGTTTTCTGATGGTACTTTTGTTTTTGTAAGGCTTGACACCGATGATAGAAAAGTTCTTTCTGACTTTACAGACAAAATTCAAGATAAGCTTCAATCTGGAATTGTTTTAGCCGTTGGAGAAGGCGCTTCTGGCTGCCCTATTATTGTCAATGTCAGCAAAAACATTTCTCAAAAATATAATGCAGGGAAAATTTTAGGTGATGTGGCAAAAGCGCTTGGCGGAAAAGGCGGTGGCCGTTCTGATTTTGCTCAAGGCTCAGCCCCATCGCTCCATGACCTTGATAAGGTCAAAGAAACGCTTTTTTCTCAATTATAATCATTTATACTCACCGAATGAAACTAAAGATAAATATCATTTTCTAAATGATTATATATTTTAGTCAGTGGTGATAAGAGATTTGTCATTTGATCTTGATTATATTGTTCTGGAAAAATCTGCTCTAATAAAAGTGCATTTGTCATCATATCTTTGAGAGCGTTTAAAATTTGACTCTTCATAATGGTTTTTCTGTCTTGGCTATTCCAAGCTCCCAATGCAGAAAGTTCTTGGTTAATATTTTCTATTGAAACAGGAACGCCTGTTAAAAGCGAGTCTCGAACTAATAAATTTAACTTGGTTGTAAAGAAAAGCACATCTTTGCACTCTAGGCCCGTTGTCTCTTTTAATTCTATTGACCTCTCTTTTTGCTGAGAAGAGTTACAAACCTGTACGGCCGTTTCTTGTATTTCTGAAGCATATGAATCTAAACAAGAATGAAACTCTTGGGAAAAATCTTTAAAATTCTTTTGAATTTTCATTTTTGAGTTCGCATTTATTTTTTCGGAAGACCTTAATTGCAGACCTTTTTTGATCAATTGTGCGTATTGTGAAAGTGATTTGTCTAAATCGCACTTAAAAGACTGAATCTGAGCCGCCCCTGCCTCAGCGCTAAGTAAAAGTGTCACAGAGCTTAACATTACCGTAAAAATTATAGGCTTCTTCATCCCTATCTCCCTCTTAATGATTTTAATGACTCAATTTTATAGTAGCAAAAAAAGTACCATTTTTAGCAGTGAATTCCCAATTACGAACCAAATGAGATTTTTTCAATGATTCTGAACATGGTAAAGCTGTTATAAAAATTTTTCGTTTATTTTTTAAAATTATTTAATTGAAGTTGCCATCAGACACAACATCTCAAAAAGCGTATCAACGGCTGCCATGGCGGTAATGCCGGCATGATCAAAAGGCGGAGAGACTTCTACGATATCTGCTCCAACTAAATTTTTAATTTTGAGTCCCCTTAAGAGATGTTGAGTCTCATAAGTTGTAAGGCCTCCTGGCACGGGCGTTCCAGTCCCTGGGGCATAGGCCGGATCCAAACAATCAATATCAAAACTTAAATAAGTAGGACCTTCAAAAGAAGAAAGTTTATCCAAAATACTCTTAACACCTTGGGTTCGGATTTCATCCACGGTGATCACACAAATTCCGTGTTGTTTGATAAAGTTCAAATCATTTTCTCCGGCCAGTGGTCCACGGATTCCAATTTGAGTCATGGTTTGAGGATTCACTAAGCCTTCTTCAACAGCATGCCTTGCAAATGAGCCATGATGGTACTCACAATCCCAGGCTGCGGGATAAGTATCAAGATGGGCATCAAAGTGCACAAGGTTAACAGGTTTTCCTAATTCTTTTTTTAAAGCCCTTAAAATAGGAAGAGTGGTGGAATGATCACCACCGACAGAAATAAATCTCTTTTTAAGTTTCAAAAGCTTTGTAACATGGGCTTCAATTTTTTCATAAGTCACTTCAAGAGAGATCGGAACCGTAGAGCAATCTCCAATATCGGCTACTTTGATTTTTTGTGTAAAATCAATGCCCCTTGTCCAATGATAGGCCCTTCCTAACGAAGACATCTCCCGCACCGAAGTTGGGGCAAAGCGAGTTCCTGGCCTATAGCTTACTCCCCCATCAAAAGGAGTTCCAAAAATACCCACCTCATAATCCGCATCTATGGCGACATGAGGTAATCTAAAAAAAGTTTTAATACCGGAAAAACGAGGAAAATCTCTTCCTGATAAGGGTTTGTATTCCATAATTTGTTAATTTATATTAGCTTTTGTTTTTATGAAAGAAATTTCTTTAAAAGAAAAAAATGCACTTATAGCGTGGTATCAAGAAAATCACCGCAAGCTTCCTTGGCGCAAAACTCAAGATCCCTATGTCATTTGGATTTCCGAAGTCATGCTCCAACAAACAACAGTCAAAGCTGTGCTCCCTTATTTTGAAAGATTTCTAAAAAAATTTCCCAATGTGCAAAATCTTGCCAGTGCCAGCCTTGAAGACGTCTATGAATACTGGTCTGGCCTTGGTTATTACTCTCGCGCAAGATCTTTGCATAAGGCTGCCCAACTTTTAAAAAATGGATTTCCAAAAACACACCAAGAATTATTAGAACTTCCAGGATTTGGTCCCTATACCGCCAGGGCTGTGGCAAGCTTTGCCTTTCATGATCCCACGGGAGTTCTTGATGGCAATGTCATTCGTTTTTTAAGTCGCTACCATAACCTTAAATTAAAATGGTGGGAGCCAAAGCAAAGAAAACTTTTGCAAAAAAAAGCAGATGGGTGGGTTACAAAAAAAGGTTCTGCTATTATGAATCAGGCCCTTATTGAAATTGGCGCCACCCTCTGTACAGCACAAAATCCCTCTTGTTTTCTTTGCCCTCTTGCATCGACTTGCAAGGCCTATCAAACAGGACAACAAAATACTCTTCCCCTTAAAAAAGAAAGGAAGAGTTTTGAAATTTGGGTTTGGGAACCCCTTGTTTACACACAAAATATAAAAAATAAAATGCAAGTGGCTCTTGAAAAAAATAATTATGCACCCTTTTTAAAAGATCAGTGGATTTTTCCGGGAACTGTACGCCATGTCAAATCCCAACCCAAAGACTATGATTACAAACACACCATTACTCATCACCAAATTTATGTTAAATTAAAAAAATCTAAATCAAAAAAGACATCAAAGGATTTCTTATGGGTTCAGCTCGAGCAGATCAAAAAAATTTCACCCGTTTCTCTTATTCAAAAAGCTTTACCCTATATTGCGTCACACTAATCTGTTTGATCGGTGGCTGTAGCACAAAGAAAAAAGTTTTAGATCTACCAACACCAGATCTTGTCCATTTTGATTCTCTTGAGGGCGAAGTTCATCAGCTCACAACAATTGGAGAAAATAGTCAGATCGATTTTTCTCCTAGTTTTAATCTCCTGGTTTTCGTACGCAGTAATCCCAATAAACATCGCTCTTCCCAGATCTATATAAAAAACATGATTGATAAGACAGAAAAACAGATCACCTATAATATTGGCGAAAATGCTTCTCCCAGTTTTCATCCCTTTAAAAAAGAGATTCTGTTTTCGAGTACCAGTGACGAAAGCATTGAAAATATCAACGTTGAACCACTTTTAAAAGATCTTGGTCTTGCAAAAATGACAGATCCAACAACACAACCTCTTGCCCCTTACGAAATTTATCTCACCAATGAAGACGGAAACAATACCAAAAGGCTAACCCACAGTCGCGGTTATGATTCTCTTGGACACATTTCATTTGACGGAAAAAGCCTTTATTATGTGACGCAAGATGGCTCTCAAATGATGATTGTAAAACAAAATTTAAATGGCGGTGAGAAAAAAATTATTTTAAAAAGCGCCAGTCCCATTACATCTTTAAGTCTTTCTGATAAATTTCTTGCCTATACCACAGATCAGTCTCTTGTTGTGCAATCCCTCTTAAAGCCAGAAATCATCTTACAGCAAAACGGCCGTTATTTTGCAGATGTTGCCATTTCTCCAAATGGTAAAACGCTTTTGGTTATATCCCAATACGAAGATGAAAAAAATAAGGATGTCTACGAACTTGATCTAGAAAAAAAATGTCGTAGGCGTCTCACGTTTCACCCCTTAGAAGAGTCGTCGCCATCCTTTGGTCCAGGCGAAACATCACTATTTTTTGTTTCCCATCGCTCTGGAAGGGGACAGATTTATTCCACCATGATTCGGCAAAGTCTTCCTTGCGCAGCCCTCTAATTTTTTTGTAAAATTATCAGATGAGAGTATTTCTTCTTATCATTTTATTTTCTGCGTCCAGCTTTGGAATGAGAATTCATGATAACTTTTTAAAGGCCTCTATTGTTTCAAGCCATGGCTATGAAATCAACCCAGCGCAAACCAACTGGATCTTGGCTGAAGCCAAAAAACGCACAAAAAATAAAATTGATGTTTTGTTTCGACTTAAAGATGCAGACAAAAAAGAAGCAACTTTTTCGGTCCGCATTGATAAGGATACGGAAGCTCATAGTCTCAATGATTACGGAAAAAAGTGGCTCAAAGCCTATGGTCAATTTGGAATTGAAGTTCTCGGACATAAATATTTCAAAAATGAGTTGGGACAAAGAGGTCTTGTGGTGGATATCGCCAATCACTCTTCTCACAAAAGAGTCAGACAAGTCATCTTCTTTAAAGAAAACAATGCCGCTATTTTAACCTGCATGGATTTAAAAAATAGATTTCAATCAACAATTAAAGACTGCAATCAGCTGATTAAGGGATTTAGCTGGATCGAACCGGCAACTCCATCTCAACAACCAAATTTAGAAGAAAAAATCTAATCGTTTTGAGGCTTCGCCTTTTTTCTGCGTCTTTGAAAATGCTCTCGTTTTTTAGCACCTGGTACAAAGTTTTTCATGGCTTGTTCCCAATCATGAAGCTTTTCGCTTGAAAGTAGATAATCAGCTCGCGCCAACATAACAGCAAGGGGAGTTGTTTCGTTGATAAAACGATTTTCGCTTCCAATTTTTTTGATACGAGACTGCATTTCGAGAGCTTTCGTAAAAAGGCTCTGCTCCACATTATACATGCCGAGTTCTTGACTCATAAACCGCTTGAGTTCTTCGTTTTTCAAAAGATCGTTGGATTGAATTTTCCTGTAGGGATCACTATCAATAACCGAACGATAATAGGCCAACATCAGATATGAAAAAAGTTCCAGCGGATTTTCTTTGTCCACAACATGATTGTGAATCTTTCTTAAATACATATTGAATTCCGGTAACTTTTCTTTTGACTGATAAAGCCTGTGCAGAGATGGGAAAATATATTCTAAAATCTTAAGATCAAAAGCCTCCATCAGAGCAAGCGAAGGATCCTTGAGGCGTAAAATTTTTAAAATCTCCTCACGCCTTCGCGGAAGAGCAGACTGCTTCAAACTTTCGGCATGTTGAAACATGGCCTTATGCAAGTCAGATTCAATTTTAAATTCAAGTTTGTGAGCAAGTCTTAGCGCTCTCAAAATCCGAATGGGATCTTCTAATAATCTTTTGTGGGGATCACCAATCATACGAACAGTATGAGCCTTAATATCATCAAGGCCACGACAGTAATCAATGAGTTCATCTTTAATCGGATCATAAAAAAGTCCATTAAGAGTAAAATCACGCCGTAAAGCATCTTCTTGAGGCGAACCAAAAATATTGTCACCAAAAGATTTTTCTGCCTCTAATTTTTGTTGCTCAAGCTCTTCTAATGTTGGTTCCCTACGAAATGTTGCAACTTCAAAGAGTTCTGCTCCTCTTTTAACTAAAACCAAACGAAACCTTTTTCCGATAATATAGGCATCATGAACAACTCTCTTAACTTGCCTTGGATAAGCCATGGTTCCTATGTCGAAATCTTTTGGTTGTATCCCCGAAAGCAAATCACGCACACATCCACCAACAAGGTATGTTGCAAAACCTTCTTGCTGTAATTGTTTTGTGATTTTAAGAGCCTCTGGGTGGATACCATCTGGTCCCAGTTTTGGCCTTTGATTTGACGCCATATATGAGGTTATGATGCTAGACAATAGATATTACAGTCAAAGGATTAGCATTTTTTCATGTCGTATTTGGATCAGTTTCACTATCAAATCAATGGCCAAGAGCATTTTCCAAAGCTTGTTTTTTTGCATGGACTTATGGGATTTGCAGCAAACTGGAGAAAAATTATTTCAAGCCTTGAAGATCAATTTCAAGTCCTTGCTTTTGATCAGCGAGGACACGGTCGCTCCATAAAGCCCAAAACAGGCTATGCGCCAGAAGACTACGCTCAAGATCTTTTACAAATTATTGATGATCTGAAGTGGGAAAAAATTCACTTAGTTGGCCACTCCATGGGGGGACGAAACGCTCTTCACTTTGCCTCACGCTTGCCGCACAGGGTCGCAACCCTAACCATTGAAGATATCGGCCCCAATGGTGACCCTCAAGATGTCCTTCGTTATCAAACGCTTTTGGGACGCGTCCCCACTCCTTTTTTAAATAAAAAAGCGGCCAAAGAATTTCTACTCAATGATTTTGGTGACCCCGTCTTGGGGAATTATTTTTACTCAAATCTTACAGAAACACCTGACGGGCTTGTGGATTGGCGTTTTTCTAAAAATGGTATTCTTGAAAGTGTTGAAATGGGACGAAAAAAGGACAGATGGGATGAGGTCAAAAGTCTCAAGATTCCGACGCTTCTTATTCGCGGTGAAAATTCCACAGAACTCTCAAAAGAAATCTATGAAAAAATGCTAGAATCAAATCCCAATATTCAGGGACAAGAGATACCGGGAGCCGGACACTGGGCTCACTTTGATCAACCCGAAGTTTTTTCTACAATACTTAAAAATTTTCTACTTCAGCATCTTAAGAGCTAATTTTTTGACTTTTGCGTCTGAATAGCATTAGATGCATAAGTTAGTAAGAACATTGGAGATATCATTTGAAATTTGCAGACCTCGGCCTCCACCCATCAATCATTGAGGCCCTGAACCAGCTCAATATTACAGAGTGTACAGACATCCAAAAAAATGCCATCCCCCTTATCTTGGAAGGCAAAGATATTTCTGGGCTTTCGCAAACAGGAACAGGCAAAACTTTTGCCTTTGCCATTCCTCTTTTAGAAAGACTGTTAAAAACCAAAGAACCTTCTGACACAACCAATGAAAGCTCTGCCAAAAGAAGGTTTGAAGACTGGAACTCCGGAAATTTTATTTTGGTCCTAGTCCCAACTCGAGAACTTGCAGACCAAATTAATAAAAGCATTTTAAGTCTTTCTCAAAAAATTAAGACTGCCGTTATTTATGGCGGTGTAGAATACGAAGCGCAAATTGAAAATTTAAAAAATGGTGTCGACTTTGTCATTGGTACTCCGGGACGCCTTATTGATCTCTACAAAAATCACCTGATTCACTTTCGTCATGCAAAGGCTATTGTTTTTGACGAAGCCGATCGCATGTTCGATATGGGGTTTAAAGACGACATGGTTTTTGTTCTTCAGCGGGCTCCGCAAGATCGACAGATTTTACTCTTTAGCGCTACCCTTAACTTTGATGTTCTCAATACCATTTATAGGTTTAATGCAAATCCCGTTGAAATCAACATTAGTCGCGATCAAGTAAAAGCTGGTGAAGTCGTTGATGAGATTTTTCATACTGGCAGCGATCAAAAACCACAATATCTTTTATCTCTTCTGGCTAGGCAAAAACCAAAACAAACCATTATTTTTAGTAATTATAAAAATAACGTGGATCGCATTACACAGTTTCTTAATGATAATGGCGTTCCCGCTGTTGGAATCTCAAGCCTTCTCACTCAAAGCCAGAGAGAACGGGTTTTGGAACAATTCAAAAATGAAAATGAACGCAACACCTTAGTTGCAACCGATGTTGCGGCCCGAGGGCTTGACATCAAGGGTGTTGATCTTGTTATTAACTACGATCTGCCCGATGATGCCGAAAATTATGTTCACCGTATTGGCAGAACAGGTCGTGCTGGTGAAAAGGGAATGGCTTTGTCACTTGTGAGTGATCAAGACGTAATGGCTCTTTCGCGTATCGAAGGTTATTTAAAACAAAAAATAACCATTGGCTGGATAGAAGATGCTGACCTCATTAAGGACTTTAAACCCTTGGCTCGCGAAAGATTTCATAGAGAAAGTCGCGTAAAGAAAACAGGTCTTGCCGCCGTTAAAGCTGCCAATGGTGCTCATGGTGGAAGTCGCAGACCACATCGAGGGAATCAACGCCCCCATCGTAACGAAGATTCTCGCGAAGAACGTCAACAGCGTCCCTATGGACAACCCAATGCCACAGGAACCCCCCAACATCGTGATCGTAAAAGCGGGCGACATCAAAATACCTTTGCACAGGATTCTCGGGACAAGTCCAATTCCCAACGCTCTCAACAAAATAAAAACAGACCTCATACAGACAAAAAGAATCAGGGGGGGGCTCGCCCAAATAATCAGGGCAAGGGCGCAAAGAAACAATTCCCGTCATATAAGAAGTCACAGCCTAAAAATAACAGTGGGATATCATCTAAAATTAAAAGCTTCTTTAAAGGGCTCTTTAAGTAATCTCTTGTTAGATTTTACTAGATTTGTTAAGTGCAGAAATATTTTGTTATTAAGCTCCTAAAAATTGAATCCCTATCATTTGAGAGTTTGAAGCCTTGTGATTTTTAAGACGCTCAATCTTCTCCCAAACTATCTTTCCCCTTAAAACATGGGTTTTCTTTAAGTCTGCTAGCGGCACTTCGATTCGAACATGATGCCCTTTTTGAAATTTATGGTTAAATATCCTAAAACAAGCTCCATCTTGTGCAAGATTCACAATCCAAGCCGCAGACGTCTTTTCGTTGTCAATGCTAATTCTTGCCATTTGTTCTGTTGTATAACGACTTGCAAGTCTCGGTATCACATGAAGATTATGAATCAGTTTAAACAATATCCCGTTAATGTCTTTTGCCTCTTCTTGAAAACTCAACAAAATTGTTTTTCTAAAATCCACAAGTGAAATTTTATAAGATCTCTCACACTTTTCTGTCATCACAACAACAGGAGTCTTTGGAAAATATTTTTTGACCTCTCTTATAATCTGAACATGATTAGGACGAAATTCTTCTGTTATCATGACAAGGGCATCAAGCTTGTTTGCCTTAAGGGCTCGCACAAAGTGTGAAGAATCAATATAAATATCTACTTTAAAAAATGGGCTTTTTACTATTTCGGAATGAATACAATTTAAAACCTTACCCGGCCTTGATAATATCCCGATCTTATACATAAGGACCTCCCATAAAATAGCTCATACTAATAAAATGCAAAACTAGAGCCATTTAAAAAGCGTATATTTGTTTTAATGTGATTTGCTTATCTAGACCCTAGCCATATGATCAACTTTTTATCGCCTAACATATTGTTTTCTCTAAATAAAACGTTCTAAAATGAAACACCTTTTATAAACTTATGACAATATTGTCTTTTGCGATTTACATAAAGCTGTGGTACTCATGAGGGCATAATTTTTAAAGGGAGTTTTATGAACCTCGGTCTTCCAGAATTAGCCATTATTCTTCTTGTCGTTTTGTTGTTTTTTGGTCCCAGCAGATTACCCGGTCTTGGAAAATCCATTGGCTCTGCAATTCGTGGATTTAAAAAAGGAATTCACGATGGCGAAGATGCTAAAAAATCTGACGATTCTCACAACGCCTAAGAGCGATTTATTTTGCTAATTTTTTAGTATCGACTTTATTGTTCTTGCAATGCCCGAACTATCAAGTCCATGTTTTTCATAGACAGCTTCGGGTGTTCCACTTTCCCCATAAACATCTCGTACTCCAATACGATGAAGCTTTGCGCCTGATCCAACTTCTGCCATGACTTCGGCAACGGCCCCGCCAAGACCGCCTAAAATATTGTGATCTTCTGCCGTAAAAATATGTTTTACTTTTTTTGACCAACTCTGAATGGCTTCTTTATCAATGGGCTTAATAGAATGAATATTCACAAGAGCAACGCTTAGGCCCTCTTTAGATAAATCTTCAATGGCCTGATAGGAGTTGCCTGTCAAACCACCTGTTGCAAATACGACGGCATCTTTTCCATCACAGATAAGATCTGCTTTTCCAAAATGGAATTTATAATCAGATTTGTGAACATCAATAACATTTTGTCTGGTCAAACGGATGTAGGCCGGCCCTTTGTGATCCATTAAGTATCTCATCATAGCTTTGGTTTCAATATCATCTGCTGGTTGAAGAACAGCAAAATCAGGAAGTGTTCTTAAACATGCAAGATCTTCTAGTGCCATTTGAGACATTCCATCTTCTCCGATACCAATTCCAGCGTGTGTTCCCACAAGGCGAACATTGGCCTGGGCATAGCCTACACTTACGCGAATCTGGTCAAACCGTCCTGTTAGAAAAGCACCAAAGGAACACAAAAATGGAATTTTATTAGAAAATGCAAGGCCTGCAGCAACCCCAATCATGTTGGACTCTTGAATTCCCATTTGAAAAAATCTTTCAGGAAAATTTTTGGCAAAAGAATCAGACTTTGTGCTCTTAGATAAATCGGCATCCAAGACAACGACATTTTTAAACTCTTTGCCTAAGTCTGCTAGGGCCTCACCAAAACTTGCTCTTGTTGCCTTTGTCGCTTGCATCTTTAACCACCAATCTCTTTTAAAGCTTTTTGCAGTTCTTCTTTTGTTGGGCTCACACCATGCCACTTATTGACGTTTTCCATAAAGCTTACACCCTTTCCTTTAATGGTATCGGCAATAATCATGGTGGGTTTTTCTTTTTCTGCACGCGCCTTATCGAGAGCTTCTAAAATCTGCTTTATATCATGACCGTTAATGCGCAACACATTCCATTTAAAAGATCTGATTTTTTCTTGTAAGGGTTCAATATCCATCACTTCGCTTGTTTTGCCGTCAATTTGATATTTATTGCAATCTAAGAAAACACAAAGATTAGAAAGTTTGTAATTTCCGGCAGACATCAAACACTCCCAGATTTGTCCCTCTTGAGTTTCTCCATCTCCAATAAGACAATAAATTCTGGTATTTTTTTTGTCTAATCTTGCCGCCATAGCCATTCCTTGAGCAACACTTAAACCTTGGCCGAGAGAGCCTGTTGAGGCCTCAACAGCTGGCAAGCGTACACGATCTGGATGCCCTTGAAATTTAGAATTCAGTTGACGAAGAGTC
>JBDHWX010000035.1:0-12983 GCA_039810365.1 Bdellovibrionales bacterium
ATGTTTTGTTGCAACATAGATATTGCCATTTCTATAATTATTTTTTCCTGCAATAGAGCCAAGGTTAATAATGTGACCCTTCTTACGCTGCACCATCAAGGGCATAACCTCTCTTGAAACATAAAGAAGTCCCTTGATATTGGTGTCAATGACAATATCCCAATTATTCGTATCTCCTTGATCAATTGTTGAAAGTCCCAAAGCAAGTCCTGCGTTGTTTACCAAAATATCAATATTCTTCCAATCCTCTGGTAACGAGGAAATAGATTTTTGAACACTTGCCTTATCTCGAACATCAAAGGGCAATGTCAGAACTTGCACACCATATTTTTTTTCTAATTCCGATTTTAGTTTTTCAAGACGTTCTTTTCTACGACCGTTAAGAATAAGGTTATGACCATTTTGCGCAAACTTTTGTGCTGTTGCTTCGCCAAAACCTGCCGTTGCGCCTGTAATAAAAACAATTTTCTTCATAAATAAATTTGTAGCACCTTTCCCCAAAAGGTGCCAGCCGCTTTTTTTCATTTAGCACTCTTTTAAAGCCCCCTTAGGGAATGGTGGATATCTTGCCTTGATACTCGATAAAGCGGAACAAGAATGGCAAGTATTGTTGCTAAAATAGCAGCTCCCCAAACAGGCGCACTCATCAATAAAGAAATATTTTCTGCTAGCGGAATAGCAGAACCCAAAAGCCTCTTAAGAATAGGAAAAAATAAAAAATCAAGTCCTGCTCCCAACACACAAGCAACACTTCCTAAAAGTAATCCTTCATAAAGAAGCCAGAGTGCGATTTCTTTTTTGTCGTATCCAATTGCCCGAAGAACTGCAATTTGAATCGTCATAGACTCAAACCTTGCAACGAGCATGGACATAGTTGAAAGCCCACCAAGAATTATGATAAACACAATAATAAAAATGCCAAGGCTTTCCCCACTCGATGTTAACTCACGAAGCTGCTCCAATGTCTTATTTACCGAAACAACTTGCCCAACAGTTCTTTTGTTAATCAAATTCTCAAGCTGTATAAAGGCTCCTGGTTTTAAGTAAACAAAAAAATAGTTTAAAACATGGGCTCCCCAAATTGAACTTTGAGTAATATCCTGCATGGCCAAAACCATTTGTGCTTGATTAAGATTTGTGTAAAGCGTGCGATCCCATGTATTCTTTGCTTCCCTTAATATTCCCACAACCCTCAATGAAACATTTCCTCCGATGGGCTCTAGCATCGACCAGGGCGTTACATCAACACTGTCTCCAATTTTTAAGTTTTCATTTCTTGCAATATCTGCCCCCAAGACAACTTCGCCTTCTTGAGTGGGAAGACCTCCTGATTCAAAAGTAAGATTATCTTTTGGCTCTGGCCTCTGGAAAAAACTTTTATCTGTCCCTAAAACCCTATAACTTTGTTTTCCATCATACTTTGCAAAAAATAATACTGGAATGATACTTTCAATAAAGTTAGATTCACTTTGTGAACCATCTTCAAACCGAACATTAGACTTTTCTCGAAGAGTTTTAAAAAGTGCTTCTGGTAAAAATTGAGGGTATTCGCCCTCGGCATTCAAGCTGTTAAGCAAAATCTCAATACCACCAGCCTTTGCCCCCACGATAGCATCACCACCTACACCAAGAGTTGAAAATCGTGAGTTAGAAAGTGCATAGAGCCTTAATAAAGTTCCTGCACACGCAACCGATATTGCAATCGAGATAATTGCAATAACAGATTGAATCTTTCTTCGAGTCACGCTGAGGTATGCAAGCTTTAATGCATTCATCGACAGTACTCCTCAAAAGAAATAATTTTTTGAAATCGACTTGCTATACGATGATCGTGGCTAACAACAATAAGTGTTTTACCCACCGTTACTCTAAAAAGTGCATCCATAACTAAGTTGGCATTTTTATCGTCAAGACTCGAAGTCGGCTCATCAGCAAAAATAACTTTTGCATCTTGGGCAAGAGCTCTTGCAACAGCTACCCTTTGTTGTTCTCCCAGGCTTAAAAAAACACTTAACGTATCTCTTTTGTCTTCAAGAGACACTTCTCGAAGAGCGCTCAACGCTTTTTTTTGTTTTTCATTTTTGTTTGATACGTTTAAAGCCAAGAGAATATTTTCAAGAGCTGTCATATGTTCAATTAAATTTAATTTTTGAAAGATTAAGGCAGAACTTTTTCTCCTGATTTTGGCTCTCTGCGGTTCGCTTAAGTGATCAAGCCGTGTGTCGTCCCAAAAAATATGACCCTCATTGGGTAAAAAAAGGCCAGACATAAGATGCAAAAGTGTTGTTTTTCCTTTCCCACTTGCACCCTGAATCAAAATTTTACTTCCTGACGAAATTTCAAGTCTATCAATTTTAAAAAGAGGAATCTCTTGGTTTGGTAATGTAATAGCGATATTGAGCAGTCGAATATCCATGGTTTTATAACTCTACAATAGTTTCTTCAGTTTGTTTAATTTTAACAGGATCTTTTGGTAACCAAATTGCTGGAAAAAGTGTAACAAGTATTATAAGCCCTGCTGCAGAAAATGACTCCTGAATGGATTTGAGTTGCAAAGGAATTGTTCCTGCATCAACGCCACTCAAATTAAGATAGTAATGAAATCTTAACTGATAAAGTGTTGCTATGGCTGCGACCCCTATTGCGCTTCCTACTTGTTGCACCAAATTGAGTATGGACGAAGACATCGTAATACGATTGTAAGGAACCGAATTAATGGCTGCTGTTGCAATGGGTGTTACTAAAAAACCAAGACCTATTCCACGAACAATAGTTCCTGCTAAAATAAAAATCTTAGAAGAATCCATTTGAATCATCGAAAAAAGACTCATTGAAACAGCTACAATAAAAAGGCCCAGCAAAGAAATTCCCCTTGCTCCGTGAACATCTGCCCATTTGCCAGAAAATGGCATCATCAAAGCGACGATTAAAGTTCCTGGTAACAAAAAAAGACCAGCAGCAGTTTCCGAATAATTCAAAATATTTTGCAGCAAAATGGGCAGCAAAAAAAGTCCTCCGTAAAGAGCTGCCGAACGGCTCGCCGTAACCAATACAGCAGCAGAATAAGGAACGATTTTAAAAAGATTTAAATCTAAAAGAGGATTGGCTTTTCTGAGTTCGTACCAAATAAAAAAAACAAGAAACAATAAACTCCCAAAAATCAGTGGGAGAGTGATGTGCATGTCAGAGCTGCCGTCTCCCGCACGAGAGACACCATACAAAAATAAAATTAAAAAAAATGTAAAGCTTAAAAAACCAAACCAGTCGAATTTTTCTGGACTGAGTTTCTCCCCAATTTCTTGGATCACTCGAATCGAATAATATATACCAAGAATACCGACGGGAATATTAACAAGAAAGATAGATCGCCAGCCAAAAGCCTCCGTTAAAATTCCACCAAGTGTTGGCCCAATAGCAGGTCCTATCACGACACCTAAGCCCCACAGCCCAAGAGCCCGGCCTCTTTCTTCTGGTCGAAAAACCTTAGAGACAATAGCCATAGCAGATGGAGTTAATGCCCCTCCACCAATTGCCTGGAGAACTCTTGAAAAAATAAGAAATTCCAGTGAATGAGAAATTCCACACAGTAGCGAACCCAAAGTAAAAACAAAAAGACTTATGGTGTAGAGCTTCTTTTGGCCAATATGCTCCTTTATCCAAGAAGTCATGGGCATAAAGACCGCAAAAGCAATCATGTAAGAGGTTATAACCCACTCGACTTCCCCTACAGAGGAATCAAATGACTTCATCATGGCGGGAATAGAAATGTTCACAATACTTGAATCAAGTGATGCCATGAACGTCCCAGTCATCACTACCAAAAGAACCTTCCACCGATATCCAAGACGAAACATCATAAAACGCCTTTAATTATGCAACACCAACTCTTCTTAAGACGTTACATGACCCCATTCAAAAAAACAATGAGATCTGTTTACTCTTTTAAAAAGTTATCTTAAGATACTTTGATGGTGTTTCAGTGGTCTCAAATTTTTAAGGTGACATTTGTTTTTCTACTCAGTGCCTTTGTAGTGTACCTCCTTGCGCCCTTTTGGCTTCCACTAACACTTGGAGGAATTTTTAGCATCATCGCGCTACCTGTATACAAAAAGCTCCTACGATTCAAATTTCATAAAATTCTAGCATCCCTCACCACAATTTTTCTTTTCTTCCTTATTGTCTTAACACCAACGACCATTCTTATTCATAAGGGTGCAACATCTTCAAAAAAATTCTTCTCTAAAATTAATCAGGACCAAGACATTTCTCAAAAATTAACAGAAAAACAACAAGAAAATATGAGACGCTTAAACGATCTCACGGTTCATATTTCTGAATCAACGGGCCTCGAATTGCCCTCGGCACAAGAAATCGTCAATCAATCTGTCGTCTGGGTTTCTACGCATATTTCTATCATGCTTAAAAACTTTTTTGCCAAAATACCCGATATTGCTTTGGCCTTTATCATTGCCATCATTACCATGTACTTTGGCCTTACAGAAAATGAAAAAATAAAAACTCTTGTCATAAAACATTCTCAGCTAACTCCCCAAAACGCAGAAAAACTTTCTCAGATCATAATAGGCGCATGCAAAAGTGTGGTGTTAGCCAACGTCGCCACAAGTGCTACCCAAGCCTTTTTAATTGCCCTTGTGGCCTCTCTTTCTGGCTTTGGTCACTTTTTCACAATCGGATTTATAACTTTTTTAATGTCTTTTATTCCCGTCATCGGAACAGCAAGCGTTACGCTTTCTCTAGCAACTTATGGTTTTTTTACAGATCAATTGGGCGCTGGAATCGCCATGCTTCTTGTTGCGGCTGTCGCAGGAATTCTGGATAATATCATTCGGCCAGTTTTGTTAAGTGAATCTGCCGAAATGCATCCTCTCTTGGGTCTCCTTGCAATTCTTGGTGGAGTCGCAACTTTTGGCTTGGTCGGTCTTATTTTTGGCCCACTACTTGTTGTACTCGCTCTCAACTGTATTCCTCTTTTTCTTGATGACTATCAAAAAAGTCGTATCCAATAGTCATTTAGCCATCTCTTAAATAATGACAATTATAACCCTGTGGATTTTTTTGTAGATAATCTTGGTGATAGTCTTCTGCTCGATAAAAACGAGAAGAACGCAAAATTTGCGTTACAACTGGATTTTTCCAGCGTCCTGATTTCTCAACTTCGGCTTTTACTTTTTCTGCAATCTTTTTTTGTTGCTCATCTCCATAAAAAATTGCAGAGCGATATTGGGTTCCAATATCATTTTCTTGCCTATTTACTTGCGTTGGGTCATGCAACCGAAAAAAATACTTTAATATTTCTTCATACGAAATTTTAAGAGGATCAAAGAGTATCCTTACAGCCTCAGCATGATTAGTTTTTCCTGTTTTGACTTCTTCATATGTCGGGTTTGCCGTCATCCCCCCGGTGTACCCGACTTCTGATTGGATCACTCCTGGAAGCTTTCGAATCAATTCTTGAACTCCCCAAAAACAACCACCAGAAAGTATTGCAATTTCAATTTGCTCCATATTTTCTCCATAAACACTGTAGAAAATTCTATTGCCATAAAGCCATTGAATTTTCAAAAATGAAGTTTTATATAAATCAAAAAGATTATTTTCTCAAAGGATTCCCTTGTGGCATTTCATATACGTCAAACATCCATAAAAGATTCACCCATTATTCTACAGTTTATAAAAGATTTGTCTGTTTATGAAAAACTTTCTCACGAAGTCTCCGCAACCCTTCAAGATGTCGAAGATGCCTTTTTTAGAGGTCAATCCACGGCTGAAGTTCTTCTTGGCGAAGAAGATGGCATTCCTGTCGTTTTTGCTATCTATTTTTACAATTTTTCTTCTTTCTTAAGTCGCAAAGGACTTTACTTAGAAGATCTTTTTGTAAAGCCAGAATATCGAGGTAAAGGCTATGGTAAAAAAATGCTCTTACATCTGGTTCATCTTGCCAAAGAACGAAAATGTGGTCGCATGGAGTGGATCGTCTTAGATTGGAATGAGTCGGCAATTCAATTTTATAAATCTCTTGGGGCTCACCCACGCAGCGAATGGACAACTTTTCGTCTTGATAAAGAAGCTATCGACAAATTAACACCTTAAACCACTTCATCTCTTGACCCATCGAATTCAAAAACAAAACGTAACGATTTATTATTTACGGTCAAAGCGCTTAGCGTAATCACATCTTTTGCAAAGTTCTTCAACTAATACCTTTTTTGCAAAGCCTTCTTTTATTTTGACGGCTCTTGGAGAACTTAAGATCTCCTCTAGTGGTTTTTCTAGACAATTTCCCAACTTCATAACCGCTTCTTTATCCAAACAACATGGCACAACGGTTCCATCTGCCAAAATTCCAATATGATGTGAGAGGGCATGACAAAACCCTTTCGCAGAGCGGATGGGTTGATCTAGAGATGGCCAAACAAATCGAGAATCAAAGTTGATGTAGAGCTTATTTAAAACTTTATAGCCCTTCTTTCTTCGAATATCGATTTTCAAATTTGAAAAATCAAAGGAGTATTTCTTTTCAATCAAATCACGGATCATCTGATTTTTTGAATTCAGGGATATTGGGTCTGACAAATCCCAAATTCGGTAATTGATATAAAGATCTGGTTTCTTGCTAAATGCGAGATCCGTAAAAGAAAAAACTCTTTGCATGTAGGGATCAACATCTTTTTCTTTATAATTGGCTTCAAAACTATGAATTGAAATATTAACTTGACGAATATTGGATTCTAAAAGTTTTTCTGCTTTCTCTTTTGTTAACAAAACACCATTAGTTGTCAGATTTATTGGAATATCAATTTTTTTAGCAACATCTAAAATTTCAAAAAGGTGCGGATGTCCTAGAGGTTCCCCCATCAAATGTAGGCAAATTTCTTTAGTTTTTCCTTTTAATTGAATTAAAATCTTTTCAAAATTCTCTATTGGCATAATTTGCCTATGCCTTAAAACAGGCGGACAAAAATCACATTGCAAATTACAGATATTTGAAATTTCGACGTAGACTCTTTCGAACATCAAAGATGATTTATCCTATTTTCTTTCTGGTGACGAGTTATTAAAAAACTCTTTTTGCGACATTGTAAGACGTTCAATATATTTGTCTCGCGAAATATATTTTCCTCCAAGTGACTCCATGACAGGCGTTACCATTTGAATATCCACCCAAGACAAACCCTTTTCCTTTAAAATACGAATCGTTTCTAAAACACAAAGCTTAGAAACATTGTCTTCAAGACCAAACATACTCTCTCCACCAAAAACGCCCGCAATAAAAATACCATAAAGCCCACCAACAAGCTTTTGATCACAAAAACATTCCACACTTAAAACATAACCTAAGCTATACATTTTAAGATATGCCTTTTTCATCTCTGGCGTGATCCACGTCCCCTTTTGGCCTTTTCGGGGAACCCGAGAGCACTGCTCAATAACTTTTTCAAACGAGGTGTTCACCCGAAAATCATAAAGATTCTTTTTTTGAAGCTTTTGTAATGAATGCGGAACATGAAGCTCTGAAAAATCTAAAACACCTCTCTCGTAGGGAAAAAACCACAAAAGAGGATAACCTTCATGCGGCCAAGGAAAAATACCGTGAAGATAAGCATCAATTAAAAGATTTGTTGAAAGCTCTCCGCCAAAACATAAAACTCCATCCTGATTTGCACTCATGACATTGGGGAATTGAGATTTTCTTAAAAATCTTTTAAGTTCAGTCATTGTCACACTTTTGACAAACAGGAAACTCATCAAAGCCAAAATACTTATAAATCCCTTGCGCTCGACATGCAGGAGACTTTACCCACTGGATAAGTGATAATAATTTTGTTTGATTATTTTTAAGCCGCTTTGCCTGTTGTTCGGAATTTGTGAGCTCACTTGGCAATTCGCTAACAATTTTTAAATTATGATCTAAAATATCTCCCTCACTCACACCCCACCTATCCAATAGATTTAAAACTGTTTCCAATCGAAAATCTTTTTTACTTTTAAAGTGCAATGTTTCTCTTAAACCATCGACTCCCTGAGCATTTACCTTATCTGGATGATTTTTAATCTCTTGATAAACACGATGAATAAACTCACTATCCGGATGGGCCCATTTCATAAACTCCATTTGTATAGAGACATCATCATCATCGTAAAGCAAAAAGCAAAAAGACTCTTCTCCGTCACGTCCAGCACGCCCGACCTCCTGATAATAGGATTCTATGTTTCCCGGGATCTCAAAGTGCACGATTTGTCTAATATCTCTTTTATCAATTCCCAAACCGAATGCAGGAGTTGCCAAAATAAGGTTTCCCTCACCATTGATAAACTTTTTTTGCATTTGATTCCTCATTCCACGTGGCAATTGCCCATGATATTTTAAATGATCAATCCCCAGTTTTTCGGATACCTTTTCCAAAGTTGATATCAAAGAAAAGTAAACTATTGTTGTTTCGTGACGATGATCTAAAATTTCTTTTAATTTTTCTAATTTATTTTCAAATCCATAAAGATCCAAAACATTTAAAGAAAGATTTTTTCTTTGAATCCCAGAATGAAATTTTCTAACGTCATCCCAATGAAGTCCTGCTTGTAAGACAATATCCTTTTGAACATCTGGGGTCGCCGTTGCCGTCAACATCAAAATGGTCGGATTATTCAAATAGTTTCTAAAATCTTTAATCCTTGTATAGTCAGGCCTAAAATCGTGTCCCCACTCAGAAATACAATGGGCCTCATCAATTGCTAAAAGTGAAACTTTGTTTTTTGCTACCGCTTCTAAAAATTCTTTTTTACGGAACCTTTCTGGAGCAACAAATATAATTTCATAGTCTTGGTTGGACAGTTTTTTATACCTTTTTTCACGCTCTTCAGACGATAAAAGTGAGTGAATACATGAGGCCCTTATACCCCTTTGTTTGGCTTTATCAACTTGGTCATTCATCAGCGCTATAAGAGGTGATATGACAATTGTTAACCCACCCATAACTTTTGCCGGCATCAGATAACATAGAGACTTGCCCATGCCCGTTGGCATTAAACAAAGGACATTTTTCTTATCTAAAACGCATTGAATAACCGATTCTTGGTCTCCTCGAAACTTTTCAAAACCAAAATCTTTTAACACACTCAGAAGTCTTGACACGCTGCGCTCTCCTCTGGTAAATCTCTCCCAAAACAAAATATTTTTAGAGACATAAAAACAAGTTATATGTTAACTAGTTTTTTCTCAAGTGAGATTCAACAAACACTCCCCCAAGCATATTTTGGCTTAGGGGACTTTATGGTTATGGTAGGAGCACATGGCACAACAAAAAATTCCATTAGAACTTGTTCGTAATATCGGTATTTCTGCACACATTGACTCTGGTAAGACAACACTTACTGAACGTATTTTATTTTATACTGGTCGTATCCACGAGGTCCATGAGGTGCGCGGAAAAGACGGTGTGGGCGCAACCATGGACTCCATGGAACTTGAAAGAGAAAAAGGGATTACCATTCAATCAGCTGCAACTTATTGCCGTTGGAAAGAGTACCAAATTAACGTTATTGATACTCCCGGACACGTGGACTTTACAGTTGAAGTGGAGAGATCTCTTCGCGTTTTAGATGGAGCCATTCTTGTTCTTTGTTCTGTTGCCGGTGTTCAGGCCCAAACACTGACCGTTGACCGCCAGATGAAGCGCTATAAAGTTCCACGTATTGCTTTTGTGAACAAGTGTGATCGCGTTGGAGCAAACCCTCAGAGAGTCTGCGGACAAATTCGTGAGAAATTAAAATTAAATGCAGCCATGATTCAACTCCCTATCGGTCTTGAAGACGCTCACGTTGGACAAGTCGATCTTGTTAAAATGGTTGCTTATTATTACGAGGGAGAAGGGGGCAAAACATTTGTTGAAAAGCCAATCCCTCCAGAAATGCTTGATGCTGCCAAAGCTGCTCGCCATGAACTCGTTGGCGTTGTTGCTGATTTTGACGACGTTGTTGGCGAAAAGTTTTTAATGGAAGAAGAAGTCTCAGCAGAAGAATTACAAGCGGCTATTCGCAAAGGAACACTTTCTTTAAAATTTGTTCCGGTTATGTGTGGATCAGCTTATAAAAATAAAGGCATCCAAGCACTTTTAGATGGTGTTGGAAACTATCTTCCAAATCCAGCTGAAATCGAAAATATTGCTCTTGACCAAGATAAAGCAGAAGAAAAAATCGTTTTATTGCCTGACAGTGAAAAACCACTTGTTATGCTTGCCTTTAAAATCACACAAAGTCCCTATGGACAGCTGACTTTTATGAGAACATATCAAGGAACAGTTAAAAAAGGTGACATGATCTTAAACGTAGCTAATGGGAAAAAAGTCAAAGTACCACGCCTTGTGCGCCTTCATTCTGATGACATGGAAGATATTGAGTCAGCAACTGCAGGCGATATCATTGCCATGTTTGGGGTGGATTGTGCATCAGGAGATACTTTTACAGATGGAACTCTTAATGTTTCCATGGAGTCCATGTTTGTTCCAGATCCTGTGATTTCTCTTGCGATTGCTCCAAAGAAAAAAGAAGATGCCAATAATTTTTCTAAGGCTCTTAATAAATTTACAAAAGAAGACCCAACATTCCGCGTTCATCGAGACGAAGAATCGGGCGAAACCATTATCTCCGGAATGGGAGAGTTACATCTTGATATCTATGTTGAGCGCATGAAGCGTGAGTTCTCAACAGAAGTTGTTGTTGGTAAGCCACAAGTGGCCTTCCGAGAAACCATTACAAAATCTGCAAACTTCGTAACCGTCCACAAAAAACAAACTGGTGGTGCCGGACAATATGCAAAAATTGGCGGAATCATGGCTCCCATGGTAAAAACAGAAGAAAACGCCAACCAACATTATCAATTTGTTAATGATATCGTAGGCGGCTCTATTCCTCGTGAATTTATTCCAGCGTGTGACAAGGGATTTCAAGAACAACTTAAAAAAGGACTTCTCATTGGAGCTCCCGTTATTGATGTCTGCATGACTATCAATGATGGCGGCTTTCATGCTGTTGACTCCTCAGAGATGGCTTTTAGAGTTTGTGCTATGACAGCCATTCGTGAGACCTATCAGGCCTCTGGCCCCGTTATTCTTGAGCCTATTATGAGAGTTGAAATTGTTGTTCCAGAAGAATTCCAAGGAGCCGTTATCGGTCAAGTCAACCAACGCCGCGGAGCTATCCTTGGCACAACAACCGAGCATGCTGAAACGACCATTGATTGTGAAGTCCCATTAACAGAAATGTTTGGTTATTCCACAGATCTTCGTTCTGCGACCCAGGGAAAAGGGCAGTTTTCAATGGAATTTTCTAAGTACGTAGCAGCTCCAAGAAACGTCCAAGAAGAAATGATCAAGGAATATCAAAAGAAGAGAGCTGAGGAAGCTAAGAAGTAATTAAAAGTGATTGCGGCCAATCGGGAATTTGAAGATTATTTTTCAAAAATTTATGCTGATTGGCCAGAACTTCAGAAAGCACTTTGTGCTCATGAAAAACAGATTTGCTTTTCTGCCTTTTCACAAAAAATCACAGATATTCTACAAAATCCTATTTTGTTTTTTAATCAAGATTCGCAAAAAAGAAATCCCGATGGCTTTTTAGAAAATTACATCTTGGATCCAGCATCTCTTTTGCCAGTCTTAGCTCTCGAGTTAAAAAATAATTCTCACGTTTTGGATCTTTGCGCAGCCCCTGGAGGAAAATCATTGGCCATTTTAGGGCAAATTCCTGATGGCCACTTAACAGCCAATGACTCTTCAAAAGATCGTTTTATCCGACTCAAAAAAGTTCTGAGAGAATATTCTCCAAACAAATTTCATAACAATTTCGAAATAACTTTATCTGATGGACGGACTTTTTTTAAAACAAAAAAAACTTTTGATCACATCCTTGTTGATACGCCCTGCTCTTCTGAAAGACATCTTCTAAAAAATGAAAGGCTCTTAAAAAACTGGACACCAAAACAGGCCCAATCTCTTTCTGTTAAACAATATACTCTTCTTTGTACAGCTCTTATGTGTACCCAACCCGGTGGAATGATTGTTTACTCAACTTGCAGTATCAATCCTGTTGAAAACGATGATGTTATTGCCAAAGTCCTTAAAAAGAAGGGTGATCTTTGTAAACTTTCTTTACCTGATTTAGATTTTTTAGGAGTTAAAAAAACAACCTATGGTTATCTTGTTCTTCCAACAGAACAGGGCTTTGGGCCTATTTATTTTTCACGATTACAAAAACTTTAAGCTGCTCCCTTACGCTGCGCCTGATGTTTTAAATTCCACTATCTTATCTAAAGTTTAGAACTGACCTTCCAAAGATTTCATGTGTATATATCTAAACCATTAAAATTACTTAATAAAATTGAATTCTGGGCGCAGTATAAGGGAGCAGTTTAGACTAGCTTTCATAATGAGAACCCTATAGAATAACTCTTTATAGGAGATTATGTGCCCGAGGACTCGAGTTTATTCATAAAATTTATTACGACTTCTACTTCTTCTTATTTTTCGTCTACTAAAGGGTCCTTCTAATGAGTTTACTTATTTTGGCCGCCATTTTGGTGGTTTCTGTCTCCTTTACAAGCTCCATACTCGAATCAACCCTACTTTCTGTTACTCATGCTCACGTTGAGGTCCTAAAGAAAAGAAAACCAAAGGCGGGGCTTATTTTAAGTGATCTTAAGGCAAATATCGACCGCCCTATAACAGCTGTTTTAACTCTCAACACCATCGCCAACACCATGGGTTCCACTATTATTGGTGCTCTTGTTTTAAAGCTTTATGGAGATACCTATGTTGGCGTATCTTCTGCTATTTTAACTCTCGTTATTCTTATTTTTGCTGAGATTATCCCTAAAACTATTGGTGCAAGATATTGGAAAACTCTTGCGCCATTTGCAGCCTATACCATTCAATTCTTAATTGTTCTTGTTTACCCCTTTGTTTACGCAT
>JBDHWX010000036.1:0-12686 GCA_039810365.1 Bdellovibrionales bacterium
AACAGGGCAAAGTACTTTTTTACTTCACCGTGGCTCACAAGGGTGGAAGACAACGGGTATTGCAGGAACAAACCTATTAACATCTAATAAAATCCCTGCAACTCTGACAGCATCTTCGGATACAACTTGTTATGATATTAGTTCTCTTCCTGTACCCTCTTTATTGCGTTTTAATATTCGAGTGAGTGATCCCTATCGAAAGTCAGCTTCAAGTGTGAGCGTTAAAGTAACATCAGGAAGTGACATTGAAAATATAGCGTTAAACCCTGTTATCGTAGCCGATACCCCCGGTGTTTTTGAGGTGACTTTTGTAACGATGAATAAGGGGGCTGCTATACCAGGAAATGGCATTATAGAAGTACAAAATAATGGGACCATATGTCCCATTATTACGGTTCAGTATATTGGCAATTCGATAACAAGTGGGGCACAAACTCTAACTCAGACAGTTCGTTTGAGATAAAGAGAACGCTGATATCCTGCTTTTTTTGTTGTCAAAATGTTGTATTGGATTCATTCTAATGGCCTTGCATTTGCAACTTGATAATCTATGCGTTTAAAGTCATATAACAGAAAATTTTTTAAAAATAAGTTTGTATTTTGTATGCTTGCTCTTTCTGTTATTATAGGTGGAGATATTGCTTTTTACGCTCCCACAAGCTACGCCCTTGAATCTGAGCAACTGTCAAGTGAGTTGCCAGACGTAAGACAAAATACGCAAGCACAGATATGTAATGGGTGTAGCTCTCAATCACGAGTGATTCGGGCAGCTAGACGTTTGCAAGATTTTACAGAGGAACTTTTGTGGGATGCAAGAGTCGATAATTATGAAAAGTCTGAAGGTGTGCAAAATTTAAAAAATATAGCGATTCAGAAAGTAACTATTGCTATTCAAAGAGATGGAGGAATCGTCTCAACCCGTTCATCCTACAGATGTTATTCGGCTGTCCATAGAGCATTAGATCTATCGATTCAAAAAGGCTCTAACGTTGATATTAGTTCTCGTTATGCAAAACATGCAGGTCCAGTTTTAGAAAATGCTGGTTTTGTGAATCTCTTAAATACACCTTATGGAAAAAAGATTAAAAGTCCCTATGATGCCCCAAGTGGAGCAGTGTTGGTCTATGATGGGGGAAAATATGGGCATGCCGAGATTCGGGTAAAAGGAGAGGCCCAAGTTAAGGGACGCACTCTAACTGTTGATGGTTTTGTAAGTGATTATTATAGCAAAAGGGCCAGAACGGGTGAGCCTGAAAATGAATTTAATGGAAACAACCGAATATTAACAGGTGTTTATATTAAGGTAGACGATAGTAAGGAGATTTTATGAAAAATCTAATTTTAAGTCTTAGTCTCTTTTTTGTAACAATTGGAGCTGCAGCAGAGTTACAAAACATTCAAAATTTAAACGACATTCGACTTGTCTTTTCTACAGAAAAAAATATTTCTGGAGCAAAATTCGATATGATTTATAATATTTTGGAACAAGAATCTAAGAAAAAAGGATTATCTGCTGGAGATATTCACGCTCGTATGCAAATTATAACTCAATATTATTTGCGTGGTGATATGGGTGGTGATGGTGCCATTGAGTGGGTGATGAATCTTATCGAAAACAACAAAGAATCCATGGAAAAATTTGTTAAAGAATTAAAAGCAAAGAAAAAACAAACAGACTTAGAAAAGAGTATGCTCAACCTTTATGAGTTAGCTCAAAAATCTCTTCAAAGAGATGGTAACGGGTAACCATTTCTTTCTTCACACGTGATGGATAAAAATCGAGTTTGTCCATCGGGTGTGTGCTCTAAAATAAACCAATCATCCACGATCTTCTTTATTTGGAAAAAGCCAACATTGTCACCATAAGGTGTTGGAAGATTGATTTCATAAAGCTCAAGTTCTTTGATATTGGTTATGATTTTGAGTTGCTCATAAGTGTAATAATCTACTACAGTTTCAAAATCTTTTTCATGAGGATAAATGTTGATAGTTTGTACCTCTGAGGTGGGGCTTTGGTTCTGGCAATGTAATACTGATGGTGATTTTTGGGCAAAGCCAAATTGAACAAAAAAGGAAAACCATATCAAGAGGATCATAAACGTTCCATAGAGACATCAGTTTGCACTTGTTTTGGTGTAACCGTGTTACCTCTTGCTGAGCGAGAATCTTCGCTGTAATAGACTCGAACAAGGCATTTTTGTGGAATATAGTTTGGAGTTTGATTAACAGGTGTTTGTAGTTGTATGAGTCCATCGGCATACGAATAGATGCTGCTTGACCAGTGAAATGATGGCGTAAAAGAGTCATCAAGTGGTTGAGATGCTGAGCCCAGCTGGCAGTCAACCTCAATATGTCCAGAAAGGTGAGATTGGCGAGCATAATCACGAGACCCTTGTGGGACCCCCAAAGATACTTGAAGTGTTAAAAAATAATTTCCATTTTGTGCATTGGTGTTTTGAAAACAAAATTCTGTAAAATATTGAGCGCCAAAAAATTCTGTAGAAAATAAATATTGTGCATCAGTAATTTTAAAATTCCATGGGGTATCAAAAAGTATTGACCAATTATTTGAAGTGTCTGAGGTAATATGATCTCCTCGATACCTCATGGGATTTCCCTCTGGATAAGAGAGTTCTTCGTATAAAACCTGCAAACGATCAGCTCCATTAAGAATGACTCCTGCAGGAGCCTTGTGTAGGACTCCCATATTGCAGGTCTCAAGTTTTTGAAAATCACCGGCATAGTTATTTAATGAGAATAAAATGATGGCAATTATTACTGGCATACAACCTCAGTCATACTATTTGAGGTTTCTGGAGTGTCCTTTGTTAGAGAAGAAAAACGGGTTGTTTCAAAGTTTTCTATAGGAAAAGAATCATCATCTTTTTTATTTTCGCCGACATGAAATTTATTTTGAAGTTTAAGATAGAATTTTGCTTTTCTAGAGTTTAAACAATTTTTTTCTTTTAGATCACAAAGTGTTACATAAAACGGAGGAAATTGTGAGTCGTTTCCAAATTTTTGAAAGAATTGTCGAACCTGTTCGTAAGTTTTACTGAGATCTTCTTGTGATGTGATTCCGGCAAGAGTTCCGATTTGAGGGATATTTTTAAGGCTGCCGAGCTCTGACATTGGTTTATAAACATCTTTTCCAGGGGTACCGCTAAAAAGTGTATAGTCTAAGAGAAGTTCTTGAAATCTCTGTGTCAGCATAACGAAATCATCATAGGGATTATAAAATGTTAAATCTAATTGGTAATCACGACCGGGCTCGATTTTAACGCCATCTAAGATTCGTCTTCCAAGTCTATAAACACCTTGCCAGTTAGATTTGACAAAAGGATCTAAAATATTTCCCATGACCCATGAATCAATGGAAACTTTTTTTCCATTTCGGATTTCATAAAGAGAAACTTCTGTTGCAACAGGTACCTGATAATCCCCAGGTCCGGCACAAATGCCATTGGCACATTTTCGTAAACTATTGTTATCTATAAAGAGAGAAAGATCAAAAACTGTACTTTCAATATCAGCACGAGTGTTATCTTGTATTTTTATAGATCCCATATAAATGTCCGGCGAATAGACAGTTGGAAATTGTACGCCACTTGGGTCTACGTCTTTGTTAACGGGCATGATTTTATCAGAAGGGGTAAAGGCAAAACGATACTTGGCTGTCCCAATTTGATCGTTAACGTATTCTCCGTCAGGGTTATCAACAACAAAGGCTTGGAGAAGTGCTTCGATGTCAGAAATTTGCAAGTTATTTTTATTTAAGAATTCTTGATTGGCACATTGTGGGTTGACAACAACAGAGATTGCAACCCTTGTTCCAGGATCGAGTCTAAAAAAGCAAAAGTCACCTTGTGCTTGAATTTTTCCATTGGATAGTTTTTGCATTTTGCACAAACGTTGATTGGGTTCAAATTCGATATTTTTATTTTCTAAATGTGTTAGTTCAAAAGATGTACATGATCTTAAAAGTTTAAATTGTTCTTGAAAACTTTTTTCTTTTTCAGTTGAAGAGGTGAGTTCTTTTGGTGCGTTTTCAATTTTGCATATATCCTGATTTAATTTTCCATCAAAAGAAATATTAAAAACATCAGAGTTGAGTGTTGGTTTTCTTAAGGCCAAACCAAAACCAAGATATTTTCCTGCAGCTTGCTTGCAGTTTTCAATAACGACAGGAGGAAGGCGTTCAATATCGTTTCCAAACATCCCGATTTGTTTTTTGGAATAATCAACATAGAAATTATAACTCATTCCGCGAGGCATAGAGCAAAGCCCTTGTCCCGCAGACTGAGCATAAAGTTGAGAATAAGAAAGGAGAAGGACAAAACTTGTCGCAAAACTCAAAATTTGTTGCACTTTTATTTTCATAAAAATCTTCTCCTTAACTTTACTTGGCTTATCTTAAATAAGACGTTCCACCCTGTGTATCAACTTCGGTGATGTCTGTGTAAGTACACATTTCAGCACCGTGACGAGTCCAGCGTCTTAGATTTGGTAAAGCGTTGTTGTAGTCAGTCTCAGTAAAGACATAGCGAACTTTACAAAATCTTGGAGCGTGAGTCGAATTGTTGATAAACATTGTATTGAAGAGATCCTGTTGAGAGGTTGTAACGCCAGTTTGAGGTGAGCTAATAAAAGAACCGGCACCTTCGGTAGCATTAACAGGAAGTAAACCTGCTCCATAAATAAATCCAGCTTCGTTATCTGCAGTGTTGTATTGCCCGTTATTGTTTCTTGCGTAAATATAGTTGCCAACACCTTGCAAATCACAAGTCATAAAGGCTTGAACTTTTACACCAGAAAGTTGCGTGTAAGAAAGATTACCGTTGGGACCCATAACAAGACCGTCGCGATTATTTTCTCCACCATTAACACCCTGAGCAATAAAGTCAGTAGCATTAACTTGAGCAAGAGCTGCCCAGTTTGCTTTGATATTGTCTTCAAAATATTCAATTTGTGATCCACGATAACAGATATCTACGAAATACTTAGCTGTATAAAGTTCTGATCCAAGTTCGTATGAAAGGTCTGTAATTCTGTGATTGAAGGCATCTGCATCTGTAAATGCTTGCGACCAATTGTTTGAATCTGTAGCACGGAAAGTTTTGCTGCCGGCTCCTGTTACTGTATTGTCACCATGGTCTTTAAAGTCTTGGTATTTTAGCTTTCCATAGTTCATAAGCCAATCGCCACCGTTTGTAGATGAGCAAACACAAGAGGAATGACAGATCTGACCAGTTGTTGAACAATCTGTTGGTGTACAAGTTTGGTTTGTTCCTTGAAAGTAACAAACTCTCCTGTCTGTTGGTTGTGGCATGATACCTGCGTTACATGCGTATATAATTGGTCCTGATGAGAAGACCTTAAATTTAAAACGCAATGAAATTGCGTTTGCATCCCATGACATAAGCGTCATGATACCGACTAAGCTGAGTAAAACCTTTTTCATGTTATTCTCCATTTTGGTTTTGGTTAATAATAGTGCTTAATTTCTGGGACTCCCCCTTGGGATCCAGTTTCGATTCTATAGTTAAGGCATAGCTTTGATGATTTTCATCTTTGCAGATAACGGCTTTTAGTTGATGAGGACGATCGCTATCATCAAGTTGTACAATAAAAAGAGGTTCTTCGTTTTGTTCTTGTGCGTATTGTGGGCAAAAACTTTGAAAACTTTTTGCAACTTCCTCGGAACCCCAAATTTTGTGAAAATTATAAATGCTACGATAAGAAAGAAGAATATAATACTTGTCTGCTAAATAAGAGATAAGATAACCACTCTGCCATTTTTGTTGAGTTACGCTAAAGTTGAATTCTGTCTTTGTAAAAATCGCTCTTAGAAATTGATCTGTTGAACCAGCACAATTTGTACATTTGAGTTCTGGTCTATAGCAAACTTTTTTATCACCACACATGTATTGACAAAGATTCGATTCGTTAATGGAACAAGTTACCTTTGTCACGTCTTGGTAGATGTTGTCCTTTGATTTTTCTGTATAAAAAGAAACTTCAATAGCCTTGGTTTGAAAAGTGAGGAGAAAAATATAAAGTAAGGCTAAAAACTTCATGTGGCTTCACCATTTTTTTGTGAGACACATTTTTTATTTCGGATATAGTCTTTTGTTTCGAAGAACTCGTAGGTATGGTTTTTTTCATCGCAGTTAAAAAAGATTTCATGATCGTTGCGACACTCTTCATCAGTAAAGGTTGCTTTTAAAAGATTGGGATTCTCTTTTGATTTAACTTTTTTTACAGAAATTCTTTTTACGGTCCATTGAGAATTCTTTTCTGCATAAATGGCCGCAATACTTTCGCAGTAATTGGCCTTACAAGTTTCCCCTTTGAGTAGTGGCTTAACACATTGACGAGGAATATCCCCATAAAACGAATAAGTCTCTTTGATCTGATTTAAATTAAGATCGTAGGTACGTGGAATATTAACGTTGTCTCTCATTCCCTTAAAAAATCTGTAAAAAGCTCTAAAGATATAAACACCAAGTTTTAATGGATTGAAGTGCTCCGCAGCCTGAACACGAGAGGCCGCAGATGGAACTCCCACAAAATTGATCACACAGCCACCACAAAAGGAGCGATCTTTGGGATCATTTACAACAGGATTTTTAGCCCTCTTAAAGCTTACATCGTGCTGGGCTTTAATGGTGCAAGCATTGATTGCAATACCACCGAAGGCATAAAAATTAAAAGCTTTATCGGCATTGGGGGAAATTTGTACTGCACAAGGAGCTCCTGCTAATGGTCCAAGGTCTGCAAGGAGAGAATAAACCATGTGTCCTTTTTGAGCCTCGGGTGTGAACTTGATAACACTTTGATCAACGAGTTGTTGAAATGACGTTACACGGTCGGGAACAAAATCGACATCGACATAGGCAGGAATGTTATTCCAACCAAATAGAGCAGCATTCATAAGATCTGCAACAAATCGCTTTCTTGTTCGAGATTTTTGAAACCATGGATCATAAACGTGGCATGAGACAAGTTCATTGTAGGGATTAAAGACTTCAGAGCTTTGGACATGTCCCTTGCTTAAAAAACCACTGGCGTAAGAGGAAACATAAAGTAAATCAATGGCAGATTTTATAACACGTCTTGAGCAGTCTACAGCGTTCACACAAATGGGGATTTCGTGTTCGCCAACTGTTAGGAATTGTCCTTCCGACATTACGGTCGGAGCTTCAGGAGCCGCCTCTGTTGCAAGAGTTTTTTTGAGCATTTCTTTTGCCCAGTCTTGAAGCCCGTTATAGTTAAAATTTTCGTCTTGTGTTGGGAAAAATTTATTAGAATCAAGCTCGCGGCACAGTTCTCCAAGGGGACGACTCATTTTTTTAAAAAATTCGATTTGCTCTTGAACGCTTAATCCTGTCGGCATGGATTGTTGATTCATGACATCCATTTTTTGAATTTGTTCGATATCAGAATAAATAAAGTCAAACTCTTGGTTTGCACTCAGTTGCCACTCTGTGCAGAGGTAGGTAATTTCTTTTTTTAGAGATGGATACTCTTGAACTCTTTGTGTGAGTGTGGCGACAGCGGCTATCATTTCTTCTGGTGTAAATTGAGATGCAATAAGAGAAAGATTTTGTTGAGCATTAAAGACACGATTTCTATAGATCCACTGTGTGTTGGTAAAATTCTTCTTAAAATTTTCAACCCAGTTGCTGGCCTTATCATAATCCATTAAAGAAAGAAAATCGTTATTGACAGCTCGGGCTCCTTTTTCTAGGAGTTGTTTTTGTGGGCCATCTGGGATTTCTTGATCAAACTCATCTGTCTGAACTTGAGTTTTTGCAAACTCACGAATGCTATTTTTTGTAAGATTATCTGAATTACATTCAGGCTTTGATAAGCTTTTGCAACCATTTGATACATAGAGGAGCGATTCTTCAAGGTCTAAGTTTTTAAAGATGGATTGAAATTCTTGAGTAAAGTTTTTAATTTCAGGAGCATTTCTCCATGCCCAGGATGTATATATTTTAATGGAATTCCAGAAATCAAAGCCATATTGATTCCAAGATTTTGTATCTCCTAAAATATCAATCTGAAAAGAGGCATAGCGAGTGTCAATACTTCGATCTTCGCTTGAGCATTCAACAAGATTTTCTTCTGTGTTGGATAAAGCCTTTCCAATAGCAGAGAGTCCTTTTCGATCAATAGTTGGACCATAAAGATGAGACTGTAATGGAGAAAACTTTTTTAAAAGATAACAGCCGTAATCAAAACGACCTGATATGAAATTCTTTTCGGAAAAATCATCGATTGCTTTAAGGCTTAAGAGTCTGTCTTCTTTTTGAGAGGCAAACCAAACCTTTGTGAGATAACTAGAAAGTTCTGGGCAGTAAACTTCATTTTTGCAATTTTCTGCAATTTGAGAATATTTGGGCAGATTCTTTTTGTCTAGGGAGTAAGGGAGAAGGGGCAATTTTTTTTGCAGAAGCTGTTGGATGATATATTTTTGGAGTTGGGCTACTGAGACTCGGTACCTTAGCATGGCCTCTTGAGCAAGAAGGTCAGAATCTTGCCCCATGGACTTTGCAACATTATAGGCCAAGCGACCAGGATTATAGCCATCAAGAATAAGAAATGCTGACTGGCTAGGACTTTGGGAATCAATTGCGCACTGAGCCCTGTTCGTAAGGTGCAAATCATTAAGCTTTAAGGGCTCGGCTTGTACGAATCCTGATATTAAAATGTTAAACAAAAACAATAAAACCAACTTCAACTCCAACAATAAAGTAAAATCTTATCTAGCAAAACCGCCAGAGCCACCATTGTTGGATCTGCAACCATCTGTTGAAGAAAGAAAAGTTACGTATTGAAGAATTGTTGCTTGTTCTGTGGGGCTAAATGTTCTTTTAACACTTCCATCTTCGTTTCTCATATTGGCTATGTAATACTTAAGCGTTTCATACATTGTTCTGTCGATATTCGTGTCTGAAGTACAACGATAATTTTCATATCTGAGTGTGACGCCGTAGTAGGGATCATTGCTAAAATTGGGATCGCCAACAATTACGGTGCTTCCGCCACCATTACCGTTTCCGTAACCATAACCGCCACCGTATCCACCTTGTCCAACGTTAAATGTAATGGACCAGCCTCTATTATGAGTTGTTTTTTGCGCAATGGTACACATGCTTCCTTGGCAAGCAAGAGTCATATCCTCTTCAATTTTTTTCTGAATTGTTGCGGCATCATTTTTGTTTTCTTTTTTGTCGTAGACAGGACTTTCCTTATCAAAGTCGTTAGCAAATGCGTATGTACAGAAAAGAGAAACAATAAGAACAGACAAGAACTTCATAGAGAAACCCCTTTTTATTATAAAAATTTTTTACAAAAAATAATTTGTGTGGATGTTTAGGGTTAAAAAAAGCAAATGTAAAACAATTATTATTTTTTTAAATTTGAAAAATATTTGTAGAGAAAAAAAATAGAAGTAAAAAAAAAATGCTGTTTAGAGTTTAAGCAAAAAAAGGAAGAAGATGTTGAAGTGGAAGAAGCGCACAAGCTGATACTTTGTGCGCAGCGCGTGAAAGTTATTAGACTATCTCATGTAGCAGGGGAGTGCTCTTGTGTAGTAACAATTGGCGGGTGCCACATTATAGAATGTGTAAGAGCATCGCGGAAAATAATATCCTGTGTAAGGATTCACACAACTATACCAAGTTACAAATTGGCAAACAGGTCCATTCCAGCAGTAATATTGATCTGTAATATAGGCCGAACTTTTTTCTGAAAAAGAAAAAAGGCCAACAAAAACTAAAGCGAATAAAAATTTTTTCATAGGGTTCCTCCATATAAATAAGGTGTTTTTTACAGCACCTCAGTTGTTAGAAGATTCTGTGTAGAAAGACAATTGCTTTGTCTAAAATCCACGCAGTTTTATAAAATTTGGGAAAAAGATGTAAAAAACGGTCTATAAAATTTGCTTATTTTAGAGGTAAAAATAAATCATTGTTTGTGAGTCGATAGTTAAAAAAAATTGGTTTAAGAGAAAAATTCAATACTAGGTCTAGTTTTAAAAAAAGAGATTTTACCCGATAAGAAACTGATATCTAATAAAGATAGGGCTTCTTTTAAGAAGCCTCTCTTGAAGCAAGGGGGTGGGGTCGCAAGTCAAAGCCCACAGATCGTTTGCCAAAATCAACTAACAAATTTGTATTTTATTATTTTTGCGGTGAGCTTTTTTGTGAGCCGTGGAAGATTAAGGGGAAAATTTGAATGAGTAGTGATTATTCTTATCACAAAGGTAAAGAGGGAAAGATTTTTTTATTTTGGAAATCGAAGTTAGTAAGAATATTAAAAGGAAAGCAAGGCCGAAAGTTTATGAGCAATATTTATGAGGCCGACTTTTTTGAGGCACAATGTCTGATGGCAAAATTTGCTGGCGACTTTAAAAAATAAAAGAGGGCGACGAAGGGTCGCCTTTTTATTTTTATGGGATAAGACATTTTTTTTGCTGCCTGTTTTTCGACAAGTATGTAGATAAATTTTTTTTCATAATTGCTCGATTTATGGACTTTGTATCTTAATACTCAGAGATTGGTTTAAGATAAAAAAAAATTTATTAAATTCATATTTACTCTACTCTAGGGTTTGGTAGTTTTGTAGTCACAAGTGTTAATAACCAATATTCCTAGGAGGAATTATGAAACAACTACTTGCTATCGCCCTTGTTGCTACATTTGCTGTAGCTGCTCAAGCTAAATCACATAAATCTGCAAAAGCAGAAAAACATGCAGCAGCTGCTGTTGACTGTAAAGATGCAAAGAATGCAAACAATGCAGCTTGCAAAAATGCAGCTGAAACACCAGCTCCAACAACTGCAACAGCTCCAGAAGCTACTAAAGCTCACTAATTCTATTTAAATAGATATTATAACTTATGGCGGAATGCGTTATCGCTTCCGCCTTTTCTGTTTGAAAGCCGTGGTCCGGTGTTCTAATTTCGACGATTATGAATATTGTCGTAATCGAAGATGAACAAAGTCTTAATCAGTTTTTGGTTGATTCCCTTACCAAGATCAAATGCGAAATCCACACAGGTCATAACATGGATGATATCCATCGTCTTATTGAACAAAAATCCTTTGAACCAGATGTTATTTTGTTGGATCGGCTTCTTGGAGGCGTTGATTCCTCCGAAAAAATTCCAGCTCTTAAAGAACGATTTGCTAATGTTAGAATACTTGTTCTTTCTGCTATTGGAGGACCATCTGAAAAGGGGCGAATTTTGGATTCTGGTGCTGATGATTATATCTCCAAGCCATTTTCTATAGAGGAACTTTTGGCGCGTATACGTGTCATGCAAAGACATAGCAAAAGAGATGTGGCGAAAGTCCAAGAGTACGGCAATGTGGTGATCAACCTTTTTAATCAAACAGCAGAGGTGAGTGGCAAGAGGTTGGATTTGTCTAAAAAAGAATATCAACTTTTAACGGCACTTTTGCATACACCAACAAGGGTCTTTAATCGTTATCAGTTGTTGGACACAATTTGGGATATCCATGCTGATGTTGAGTCTAATGTTGTTGAAGTGACGGTTAAAAATTTAAGAAAAAAGCTAGAGCAATCTCATGCTGACGTTCAAATTCTTTCTAAGCGCAATGTAGGATACTGGGTTGAAGTATAAAATCTTTATTATCCTTTGGGCGACTTTTGTTTTTACCCTTATGGGATCGGGCCTTATTTACTCAAGTTTTTTGAACCAAGAGCGTATGGATCTTATTGATAATCAGATTGAATCCTATGCTTCGATTCTTTCACACTCCGATTTAATTAAAAGGGATTTTTCAGAACTCGACGAAGCGGAACAACAAATACAAGAAATTCTTGGCGGCAATCGTATTGGTCTTGTTTTGATTTTAAGGAATCATAATGGTAGGGTCATTTACAAAAATGATAATGCCGATTCTCTTGAGCTTGACCCGGATCTCAATAAGGTATGGCAGTTTTCAAAAAATGATAATAATACCCTTAGGATCTACACAAAGAAGATCCCGCAGCTGGATCGGATTATCCAAATTGGTATTGTGATGAATCAACAAAGTATTAATGAGTTTTATGGCTCACGAATCCAGATCTTTTATTTCATCTTGTTGGTTATTGTTTCATCTGTATTATCTTGGGTTTTGGCAACCAAGCTTTTTTCTCCCATGAGACTTTTGGCAAAAGATTTAAATTTAATAACTAAGCAGCTGGATCCTCAAAAATTTGATTCTTCAACATGGGATACTTCTTTTTATGGTTCTAAGAATGCATTTTTCTACAAAAATGATGAGTTTGCACAACTGATTCAATCAGTGCGAAATCTCTTAGAACAAATTCGGCTTGCCTTTCAAATGAATATAAATCACTCAGCAAGGCTTGCCCACGAGGTAAACACTCCACTCACTGTCATTAAAAATCGCCTGAGTCACCTTGAGTCTTCAAGGGATTTTTCTATTATGAAAAAAATCAATGATGATATTGATCATCTTGCAGATTTTGTTCATCAGTATCTTGAGTATTCTGAGAGTCTCAATACTCCACAGGGAAAAACCGAAATCTATGCGATTAAGCTTAATACTTTTATTGAACAAATTGAACAGGCTCTTAAGCCGCTAGCGCAAGAGAGAATTCAAATCCAAGGGAAAACAAATCATACGGTTTTTGCAAACTATC
>JBDHWX010000037.1:0-12522 GCA_039810365.1 Bdellovibrionales bacterium
ATCTCCTTGGTGGAAGTATGAATTCCGAAGAAGTACTTGAATCCACTCACAAAGTTTGTGAAATTACCTAGGGTCTATAAATCTCAATCAATGGGGAATTTTATGTCAGCAATCGTTGTTGTTGGAGCCCAATGGGGCGATGAGGGCAAGGGAAAAGTCGTCGATGTGTTTTCGTCTCAAGCGGACTTTGTTGTTCGTTATCAAGGTGGGGCTAATGCCGGCCATACCCTTGTTGTTGACGGAAAAAAAACCATTCTTCACTTAATCCCATCGGGAGTTCTTCATTCTAAGGTCACTTGTATCATTGCCTCGGGCGTTGTGATTGATATTGAACTTGTTTTAAAAGAAATCAGGGCCCTTAAAGAATCAGGTTTTTTAAATCGTGATGGCCAACTTTTGATTTCTGATAATGCCACGATCATTCTTCCCTATCACAAAGCTTTAGATCAGGCGCGCGAAGAATCTCTTGGCAATGAAAAAATTGGTACAACAGGAAAGGGAATTGGCCCAGCGTACGAAGACAGAGCTTCTCGTAGAGCAATTTTATTTCAAGATATTTTTAATGCCGATACATTAAAGACAAAAATTGAAAAGGCCATTCAAGAAAAAAACTTTCTTTTAGAAAGGTATGGAAAAAAGACTTATCAAGCTGATGAGGTTTATAAACTAGCCCTTGAATGTGCAAAAGAACTTAAGCCCTATCGTTGTGCCGATACCTCACAAGTCATTTACGGAGCCCTTCGAGGCCGCAAAAAGATTCTTTTTGAAGGTGCCCAAGGCACCCTTTTAGACCTTCTTCACGGAACTTATCCTTTTGTCACATCCTCAAGTACAGTGGCGGGATCAGCTTGTATTGGATGTGGGGTTGGGCCTAGCGAAATTTCCAAAATTATTGGTATCACAAAGGCCTATTCCACACGTGTGGGCTCGGGCCCATTTCCCACAGAACTTGATAATGAAATTGGTAAAAAAATTCGTGAAAAAGGTGCCGAATTTGGAGCCACAACAGGGAGATCGCGCAGATGCGGCTGGCTTGATCTTGTGGCCTTAAGATATGCCATTCGTATTAATGGAATTTCTAATATCGCTTTTATGAAACTTGATGTTTTAGATGATTTTGACGAAATTTTTGTGGCCACCCATTATGAAATTGACGGGCAAAAAACAAACCAAATGCCCACAAATATTGAACTTTTACAAAAAGCAAAACCTGTTTTAAAGCGTTTTAAAGGTTGGAAGAAAAAGTTAAGCGATATTAAAAACGCACGCGATCTTCCAAAAGAGGTCTCCGATTATGTTCAATTTATAAGCACGGAAGTCGGTGTTCCAGTTGACGTTATTTCTGTTGGGCCCGGTCGCGAACAAACCCTTTGGATCAAGCCCCTATTTAATACATAAAGGATACATTTTTTTGGAAATTCGTTTGACTCAATTGGTGTCTTTCTTTAATTTGTCTCTTCTTTCAAAGATTTGGCGTGGGCCGCTAGCTCAGTTGGTTAGAGCACATCCCTTTTAAGGATGGGGTCGAAGGTTCAAATCCTTCGCGGCTCACCATTTTTTTGAAAGTAACTTTGAAAATTTATTTCTTCTTAAGTGTTCCCATCGTCTAGCGGCCTAGGACACCACCCTTTCACGGTGGATACAGGGGTTCAAATCCCCTTGGGAACGCCAATCTTTACAAAAAACAAAGTTCGCTTTTGCGAGCTTTTTTTTTGTTTATAAAGGTATTTCCAATGGGATTACGAATCAGATGGCGGTATCCCGCAGGGGTTCATAAAAATATCAGGATGATATTTTTAGACAGTTACGAAGTAACTGGCCCCGGAGTAAAGCGGAGTGGGTGAAGGGCAGGAGCCCGAAACCAATCCCCTTGGGAACGCCAATCTAAAAAAAGCTGATACCTTTAGGTATTGGCTTTTTTTATTTGTGCCTGCGAGATTTGAATTGTAGCGATGCTACTGCATCAGTAGACGAGACACTAGGGAATGCCAATTTTTATCTTTTACGCTTCCAATAAAAATATCTTCGATACCACGACGATGTTTTTTTCCATAAAGCCATAGTGCCATCTTGAGGAAAAACATTGACCCTAAATAAAGCACAAGGATCGTCAGAAAATTTGAATCCCCCCTGATCCGTATTCACAGCAAAATCATAACCCGCTTCTTTGCAGAGTTCTGCTATCTTTTGATTTGTTGAGCCATACGGATAAGCAAAGGCATAGATCTTGGTCTCAAGATCACTTTCAAGTTTCTCTTTTGATTTTTTCATTTCTTCAAAAGCTTCTTTTTCTTCAACTTGAGTTAAATGGATATGACGATTACCGTGACTCCCAATTTCAAAAATACTTTGATCAAGTTGCTTTTTTTGTTCTAGCGTCATTAACTTTGCTGGTTCTTCTCCGGTATCAGAGTCCCAAACGTTTTCTGTAATCTTGTGATCTGAGAGTAAAAAAATGTTCGCTTTAAAATTATACTTCTTTAAAAGCGGCTGAGCGTTGGTCAAGTTATCCAAGTATCCATCATCAAAGGTGAGAACCAGTGGCTTTTTAGGAAACGTTAAATAATCTTTCTTAAGGTTCCAATATTCACTTAATTCTTGAAACGTCATGGTAGTAAATTTTTTTGATCTAAAATACTGCAAGTGTTTTTCAAATAAATCTTTTTTAACAAAAATTTTATGTCGAGATTGAAGATCTTCGTCTGGTATTTTGTGATACATGAGTATGGGAATATTTTTAGAAACACGATTTTTAAAAATAGCCGCACGATAAATATCCATTATTTTCTTATAAATTCTGGATGATCCAAACTCTTGGCTGACTTTCTCCATGACCCATTTTGATTCCTCGTTATTGGGTGGGTTTTGTATCCAATCTGATAGGCTTTTATTTATACTCTGTATCTCAAAAGGACCCTCCATAGCCTCAATACCAATATCACCAAAATTTGAACAAAGAACATCTGAAAGATTTGTCGTTGTTACTAAGCCATGAAACGTATATTCACCCAACGCAAAAACAGAAACTCCTTGCATAAGAGCCTCAACAGCAATACGCCCCGAAGCAATCACAAGATCTAAACTTTTAAGATGGCTTACAAAATCTTTTCGTGGCCCATGAAAATTAAAGCGATGACCATATTTTTTGGCTAATTCTTGAATTCTTTTTTGTGCCTGAGAAGAAACCCTCTCAACTTCTGTCACGCCAACTTCTATAAAAAGATGCTGATACTGCTGAAGCCAATTTTCAACACATTCCATAATAATTTTTTCGATGCGTTCGCCTTTTGGCCCCGTACTGCGACCAAAAATTCCTAATCTGATTTCCGAATCTTTTTTGGAAGATGTTAAGACTTCAAGTGGTTCTATGGGATTTCGAACCAAACGCATTTTCCACGGGCTTGTACCAAAAGACTTTATCATGGCCTCTTGTACATTCTCACAAATAGCAATGAGATAGTCCCCATAAATATCAAAAACCTTCTTGGAAAAAGACACATGCTGACGACCATGAAGAGTCGTTACCATAGCAACAAGTAATTTTTTTCTTGCATAAAAGGCATGTCTGACTGCTGCTCGGGAATGACAGTGAACAACATCTATTTTTTCTTTTATTAAGAACTTTCTTAAATCCGAAATTGTTTTTCGCCTTTGCAGGGATCGTGAACTTGAAATGGGCATGGATAAAAATGGAACTTTTAAAGGAATATGTATTTTGTCTGAAATAACAAAAACATGATGTCCATCTTGAGTCTGTTTTTCGATTATGGTTTTTGCATAAACCTCAGAGCCAGTCAGTTGAGTTTGTGAGAGTAAGTGCAAAATACGCATTCAAAATTTTTATCAATATATTGGGCCATATGCAATCTAATGATCTGGCGTAAAAAACACTTTCATATACCCAACTTTAGTACACCGACTCATCTAGGATCTTTGTCTATGTCTCATGTCATTTTTTGTAATTTTATGGTGTTTTCATAGGAACTCATAGAAAATATTTCTATGGGAAAGCCCTGTCGTTTTATCAGGATAAATCTTTTTTTGAGTCTACTTTTAAGTGTGGGTTTTGTTCTTTCTTCTTGCCAAGAAAACAGTAGTTTTGATCAGCTCAACCAAGGTCTTCTCAACCCAATACCTTCTGGTTCTATTATCGTAACCTCAAACATTAACGGAACTTATGGCCCCGGGATCATCAGCATTTGGACTCCCCTAGGAACCCTTGATCGCGTGATTTACGATTACACAAAAAATGGAATAGGCTTTGCCTCAGGTATTGGACTTCTTTCAAATGGATATTTTTTGGCCGTTTCTCCTTCTGGAAGAAACGGGAGTTATGATTCTTTAGATTTATTTAATTATTATGCCCCAATGGCAGCCCCCCTTTCTGTCTTTTCGTCATTTTACTCAGCTGGTGGCTCAATATATTTAAGAAATATGGCTCTTGTTCAAAACATTCCAACAAACCGCTACTACGCTTTTGTTGCAGAAACCGGAAGTAGTCGTGTGACACGACTGAGCGCTCCTATTGTCAACGACCCCAGATCTCTCAATTTTACTCGAGATTTTAATTTTGTAAATAATGGTTCGTGTACACTCAGTGGCCCTTATGGAGTGGCCAGTATCCCAAACACAGACAACATTGCTGTCACAGATTTTTCCGGTAATAGACTTAACCTTTTTAACTCTGCAGGAACATGCATCACAAGTGTTCCAGCGGCTAACACTCCTGTGAGCGTTGCCTACCATGAAAAATCAGGCAAACTCTTGGTCGTTTATGCAGCTAATAGCTCTATTATGGCCCACAACCCAACAACTGCTGTTGCCTCACCTGCAACACCAATTTATATTGATGCAACCAAACTCTCTACCCCTAAGGCAATAGCCACAGATAAAGATGGATATATCTATGTAAGCTCTGATGGACTTGATCAAGTCATCAAACTTTATTGGGATGGTGTCACGCCAACTGCGACTTATGTTGGTATTGCTGTTGGAACATCGACCTTTAGTCAAAATATAACATCTTTAACTGTTGTTCCTTAATTGGCCTTCTAAAAGCTAACTAGATTTACGTCTATTAAAAGTCTAAGCTATTAAATATTTTTAGCATTTCGCATATTAAATTCAGAAAATGAGATTATGAGAACTCTACGCAAGGCATTGAACGCTCTGCTTTATTCCGCTTCATTTCTGGCATTACTTGTCTCTTGCAGTGAAAGTGGAAGTTTTAATCAACTTGAATCCTCACTTCAAGCTATTCCTTCTGGCTCTCTTATTATTACTTCAAATTTAAACGGAACCACTGGTCCAGGCCTTATTAGTATTTGGACTTCTCAAGGAATTTTAGATCGTGTCATTTATGATTATACAAAAAATGGAGCAGGCTTTGCTTCTGGCGTGGGGCTTTTATCTGGCGGATATTTTGTTGTAACTTCAGAGGCTGGTGGCAATCCTAGCTATGATTACCTTGATTTATTCAATTATAGCTCGCCAATGAGTGCCCCCATTCATCTTTTTTCTACCCTATATTCTGGAGGCTGGTCCACATATCTACGTCAAATGATCATTATTCAAAATAGCAGTACCAATCGTTATTATGTTTTTGCAACAGAATCAGGGGCTTCACGTGTTGCACGCCTAAGTTCTCCTCTTGCCGCACCTAGCGCTTTAAGCTTTACTCGAGATTTTTATTTTACAAATAATGGTTCGTGCACCTTAGGAAATCCTTACGGAGCAAGTGCCATTGATGGCACCCAAAATATTGCCATTGTTGATTCTGCTGCAACAGGAAGAATTAATATTTTAAATTATAACGGAGATTGTATTGCAAGTTCCACATCGGCCAATACACCGACCGGAATTACCTATCACTCAAAATCTGGAAAACTTCTTGTAACACATGCCACAGATAGTTCTATTTCTGCTCACAATGCCTCCACAGGGATAGCCTCTCCTGCAACAGCCCTTTACACCAGTGCCACACAGCTTTCTACCCCACGGGCTATTGCCGCAGATAAAGATGGTTATATTTATGTTGGCTCTGATGGCTTAGATCAGGTCATCAAACTTTATTGGGACGGGGTTAGCTCATCTGCAACATATATCGGTATTGCCATTGGTACATCTATCTTTACACAAAACATAACCTCTATTACGGTGGTTCCATGAAAAAAATATTTTTTCTTATCAGCATCTTCTTCTTTTTTTCTTACGATCTGTCAGCCCAAGATATGGGAAACTTCTATAAAAAAAGCAGGGTCTTTTCTCTTGGCCTTTTAGCCGGTGCGGGACAAGTAAATCTTCTCAACACCAATGGAAAAATGGCAAGCTATGGGCTTACTCAAGTGGGAGGAGATATCGATATACGCGTTTTAGGAAGCGGCCCTGGTGAATTGCATATTTTTGTTTCTTACTTGCGTGGCTTTGGTAAAAATATTGCCAATACTGAAAGTATTTTGGGTATTAAAACCTATATGAGTCCATACTTTTATCTTTCTACTGGTTTTGGTCCCCATAAAATCAATCTTAAAGCTTCATCTAGCACAACATCAGATATGACTCTAACCAATTCTATTATTCGCGTGTCTTTAGGTACGGATTTCCCTATTAGTGATAGTCTTTACTTAGGCGGAGAGCTTTTTTATCGAGAAGGCATGATTAAAAAAACTAGAAACTCTCAACTTATTGAAAATTCAAGCTATGACGGCATTACTTTTTTAGTCAAACTCACATGGTCTCCTCCCTTTATGGACAACGTCTTTGGCATGTAGTAATTTACCAGAAATAGATTGTCCTCGTAGCTCAGCTGGATAGAGCATTAGCCTCCGGAGCTAAGGGCCAGAGGTTCGAATCCTCTCGAGGACGCCATTTTTCTGTGGCAGCCAAAACTTAATTTATTCTGACATAAAAAGACGTAAAGGATTCGAATAAAAGCTTGTGACTCGTGTTGGATGCGACATCGGGAGCATCTAACTCGAGGAAAAAATGCAGGAAGCATTTTTTAACAAGCGATGCCGGCTCTGGCAGTAAGCCTTGCTGGATGCAAGGCTTACGAGAAGACCGAATCCTCTCGAGGACGCCATTTTTCTTTAGTTGAAAATCTGCCCGAGCCAAGCTCCTAAAAGAACCCCAACTAAACCAAAAATAAGACTTCCAAAAACGTTGGCAAATGCAAATAAAAATTCATTTTTTCTAACAATTTCAATGGTTTCAAAACTAAAAGTCGAAAAGGTGGTAAAGGCTCCCAAGAATCCTACTACTCCAAATAACAAAAGAGATGGCATAAAGGGATGATCTTTAAAATATTCATACATAAAGCCAATACCGATACATCCCAAGACGTTAATTAAAAAAGTGGCTAATGGAAACGAGTGAGTCACCTGAGTTTTTACAAAATACGATATGCCAAATCTTGCAACGGCACCAAAAAAGCCACCTATACCTACAAGTAAAATGGTCTGCATGCTAATCCTTAAGATTTAGGACCACCATTGATCATATCAGAAATAACACCGGGTTCTTTAATATCCATTCTCACAACACCAATAATATGAACAATCACAAATAAAATAATAAAGGGGCCCACAAACTCATGGGCTTCATGAATCATACCACCTAATTCTCTTGAAAGACCCAACTTATCTCCAAAAACCATAGCTGCTCCAGTCATCACCATAAAAAGAGAAGCCAGATAAAAGAGAATGTATCCAATCTTCACAATAACAAAATGCCTTGCATGATTTTTAGCTTCACCACTTAAACCCTTCATGGCGGCAATACTTTTAAGAGTTGTTCTTAAAGGACACGCAAGAGGAGAAGAAAGCCCCATGATAATACGAACAACTAATAGCACAGCAAAGGCAATCCCAAGAGCCACATGCCATTCCCACATATGATTACGAAAACCTTTTGCAATATTTTGTGCAAGTTCTGGCGTAATAGTAATTCCCGCTTCTTGCATCTTGGATTCAATAAAGACTGCATTTTGGCGCCAGTTAAAAAGTGTTTTGCGTAAAAAAATTGTTAAAATAATCCCTGTTATAACAAAGGCATTGGCCCAGTGCCAAATTCTTGCAAGTAAAGGGCGTGGTCTTCGAAAACTAAATGGATCCATGGTTGTCTCCTTAAAATGTTTAACTTAGACTCCACCATTATAGGAAGAAAAAAATAAAGAGTCATGCCTTTATATAAAACTTCACAAACTTTTTAACATTTACGAAGTGAGTTTAAGACCAACAATTGATATCAAAAGTAAAAATAAAAAAAAGAGCCTTGGTAAGGCCGTTGATTCTCCAAACAAAAAAATTCCTAAAATTACAGCCCCCGCTGCTCCTATTCCTACCCATACGGTATAGGCTGTTCCAATAGGAAGGTTTTGACTTGCCTTTGCAAGCAATATCATGCTGATGGCCAAGGTCACGAGCGTAAAAAGACTTGGTCCAAGTTTAGTAAAGCCTTTTGTATACTTAAGCCCCACAGACCAACAGACTTCAAAAAGCCCAGCAACAATTAAAATAATCCAAGCCCATGTTTGATTCATTTTTTATCCACAAGTTTTATCCGCAAGAATCCTGACCAGAAAAATTTTGCGTTTCCTTTGTCCAACCTGTTTTTTTACCCTGTTGAATCTTCACCCACCAAATTCCTTTACCAGATCTTCTTTTGTCTTTTTCTGGGTAAACATATTCAACCCAACACTCTTGACTTGGCGGCTCACACCTTTCTGCTGGCATAATTTCTGTATTTTCAATTTTTCCCTTATGCCAATAATTCACATAACCCTCACCTGTTGGATCAAGTAAAAAAAGAATATCCCCAACCTTAAACGGAGGAGTATCAAAAACAACTCCAATTGGATTGGGCTTAAGATGAACCTCGCCTGTAAGGGCTACTGCCATACCATCTTTTACTTTTCCAATACGCTTTTTACCATTGGGTTTTTCATAGAGAATAGTTTCTTTTAAAACCTTCCATTCTCCAAATTGGCAACATTCAAATGGGCACGCATTTTTTGCGACGTAATCCTTAGGAGGTTGTTCCTGTGGCTTGAGTCTTGCAATTTTTTTCTGAAAATCTTTTTTACTTACAGACTCCCCACTTACTTGCACCACAGAGCAAGCTCCTATTAAAAGAGTTATTATCAAAAGTAAATTTTTTGGCCACATTAAAGCACTTCCAGGGTGAAACTTTTAATCATTAGAACTGTTTAACAATTTTTGCTCCATAATGCAAAAATTACCGCAAATACTTCATCTGAATAACCAAATCCCTAAAACCGATCCGGAGCAAAAGGCTCCGGATCGACATAGGGGGTTTTTCCTAGAATAAGTTCGCAGGCAAGTCTTGCAGAACCCGGAGCCGATTGAAGCCCCAACATCTGGTGACCTGCCGAAAAAAATAAATTCTTCCATTTTTTAGAAAATCCAACCATGGGAACACCATCTGGCGTACATGGCCTTAAGCCACGCCAGAGCTCTCTCACTTTAGGCTCTCCCGTAAAATCAAAAAATAATTGAGCACCTTTCATCATAGCATCCACACGTCTTTTTGTTATGGAATAATCTTGATCTACAAGCTCTAGTGTCCCCGCAACTCGAACCGAATCCACTCTTGGGGTTATTGCTAATTTTTTCTCAACTATCATAATGGGGTGAAGAGGCTTTGTTTTAAAATTTTCTACAATTAAGCTATAACCCTTACCACCTAAAATCGGAATAGGGACTTCTAGTTTTCTGGTTAAAAGCCTTGACCATGTGCCCATAGCCATCACAACAACTTCTGCCTCTAAGGCTCCTTGGGTTGTCATCACTTTTTTGATTTTATCTTTTTCGAATTCAAAATCATAAATTTCAGCTTTATGAAATTTTCCACCCATGGCTTCAAACTCTGCAAAAATCTTTTGAACTGTCTGCAGGGGTTCTGCGTGAGCTTCTCTAGGAAAATAAACGCCACCTTTTAATACTTTCTTCTTAAACGCCGGCTCAAATTCATAAATCTCATCTGCAGACAGCTGCTTTCCCTCAATGCCTCTTTTGGCCATCAGCTCCATTTCGACAATGGCGTCTTGCAAACCCTCGTTTGTTGCACTCACCATCAAAAGACCTTTTTGATCAAAACCAAAACTTTGCCTTTGAGAAAGCTCTTTATAAAACTTAAGGCTTTCTTTTGAAATTTCTGTGAGAACTTCAATAGATTTATCCATAGTTTTATGGTTCATGCATTTCATAAAATACAAGAGCCATCTCACCAAAAGAGGATTTGCCTCTGGCTTTATATAAAGGGGACTTTCTGGATCCAGCATCCACTTAATGGATTTAAAAAACATTCCCGGTTGTGGCAGAGGCATTGCAAAACACGGCGTCATCCAACCTGCGTTTCCGTAAGAACATCCCATTCCTACATTATTCAAATCAACAACAGTCACTTGGCGACCAGAAGATTGCAGCTTGTGTGCTAATGACACGCCTACAATTCCAGCTCCGAGCACAAGGACATCGGCTTTGCGCATTTCCATGATGAACTTCCCCTACAAAAGAATATTTTATAAGTTTAGCAAAGTTATTGCTTTAAACAAGCCCTTGGCTGTAAAACTAAAAAAGTGAAAAATCTAGTCCACGGAATTATTCATTTTCAAAAAACAAAACGTCCTGGATATCAGGATCTTTTTGCCCAACTCGCATTAGGGCAAACTCCTAACACACTTTTTATTGCTTGTTCTGATAGCCGCGTTGCCGCAAATGTTTTTGCCTCAACCGAACCAGGCGATATGTTTGTTATCCGAAACGTAGGAAACATGATTCCCATGTGTGGCCTCAATGGTTTGTCTTGTGCCGATGAATCCGAAGGAGCAGCCATTGAATTTGCACTCAACAAACTCAATGTTGAACATATCATTATTTGTGGACATTCCGAATGTGGAGCCATGGATGCTCTTATGAACGGACGAGAAAAAATCAAATCTCCCAACCTAAAAGAATGGCTTAGACACGGTGAGGATTCTCTCTTAGCTCTGGAATCCAACTCCAATTTTGCAAAAGGGCTCCCTCAGCATAATCGGCTCTCACAACTCAACGTATTGCAGCAAATTCAACATATCCAAACATATCCCATCGTCCAAGAGCGCATAAAAAGTGGCAAACTACGCGTCCACGGCTGGTGGTTTGAGCTTGCTCAGGCTAAGGTTCACTTTTTTGATCCCAAATCCATGATATTTCAAGAAATCACAGAAGAAAGAATCAACGAAGTTTTTCAACCGCTCCCCATAGATTTCAATACACAAATCAAATAAAAAAAGATAAAACTTTTGTGTAATTCAAGAATTAGGGGGAATCATGAAATCTTTAATCATTTCTGCTATCACATTATTTTCGACTTTTGCTTTTGCAAAACAAATCATTGTTCATTGCACGTCTGCCGATCATTTTATTTTTGGTGAACTCAATACAAATAGTGACGGAACAACAACTGGGGAACTCAGTTACAACGGACAACTTAGAGAATTTAATGGAAATTATCATTTTTACCCGGCTGGTTCTTACTGCAAATCCTCTGATGTTGAAATTTTATCCGTATCCAGCATTCAAGACGGTGACGACACCATTGGACTTCGCTCTGTCAACGGCAATACATGTGAGGCTCTCAGTGGCTCAACAATCTATGCTAACGGAAAGCCTCAAAAAGCAGATTGCACTCTTGCTTGGTAAGCTGCTATAAGCTTTAAAGCAAATCCGAATCGTATAAAAAATCTGGAGGTTATTTATGAAATCTATCACTGAATTTTGGAAGCCCGCCCTAGCAAAAGGACAAAAAGCCAAGGCTGATCTTATTGCCGCTGGCAAAACTCCAGAAGAAATTTTAGCCGGCCTTGGGGAAACATTTAAACTCGAAGGCGATAAGTTAAAACACTTTTTTAATGCTATCGATGTTGCCATTGCCCACCCAGAAAAACTTCAGCGTGTACTCGTTGTTTCTTTATCCGAAGGAGAAAAGGCCCCACAAAAAGCAACTCAAGTTGAAGAACATTTCTATGTTCCAGAATTCGTAAAAGAAATCAAACCACCAGAAGAAAAAGAGACCAAAAACTCTAAGGGTGGTCGTGGCGGTAAGGGTAATAAGCAAGATCGTGGCCCTAAACCTTCTCCTTGGGGGCTTTCTCCAGAAGAAATAGCCGCTAAAAAAGCTGGTTCCAAAAAAAATCAACCCGCTAAAAAAGAATAGTTCACATAATAGTCTTTTAATTTAAAAAGCATCAATTCTCTAGTTGTGTGTAATACGCATTGGCTTGAGCTGTTGGCGTTACAACTAAGTCGTTAATACACACGTGATCAGGCATTGTTGTCACAAAATAAATTATCTCGGCAATGTCTGGTGCGTGGAGAGGCTCAAATCCTGCATAAACTTCTTTTGCCTTTTTTGTGTCCCCTCCAAAACGCACAATGGAAAATTCTGTCTCTGCTGCCCCCGGGTGAATGGCTGTAACTTTGATTTGATGTGGCAAAAGATCTACGCGCATACATTCTGAAA
>JBDHWX010000038.1:0-11861 GCA_039810365.1 Bdellovibrionales bacterium
CTTTTCAATAGGTGGGCATACTGTACCGGTCACCATACTCATTAGTTAGACGCGAGCGGGGCAGAAGATGTTCTGTGAATTTCAATCCATTGAACTTTTTGTCCCTGAGTTGCAGAAGATTTTGCTCCGACGTCAGCTTTTGCCATAATGGTTTCGCCTTCTTCAACCAGAGGTTTTGGAGAAAGAGGATCTACAATTTGAAATCCTTGATAGGGGATTGAAGCCAAAAAATCCTGAATGAGTTTTTTAGAAAGAGTTTCTAATTGAACCCTTATGGGTTGAGCCTGAGTAAACTCAAGAGAGTTCTTCCAAAGGAGTTGACCGTCAAGGGCAGAATAAGCTTGCATCTGAAGAGAATTTTTATCGATGAAGGCTGTGATAAGACAATCGCTATCAAGGGTCTTTGCTAAAAAGATGGCGTCAGCAATACTGAGCTGTTTTCTTGGCTGATCGACTTCTTTTTGTTGCATAAATCTTTTTGTTGCAACTAAGAACCTCTGCTGCTCACTTAAAAATTCACGCACCTTCCACCATGCAAGGTCTGCTTCTTGGCGAAAGTCATTATTTGTAAAAATAGGAAAAATAACAATCCTTCGAATGACACTGTGGTTTGTATCTTTTAGAATCTGGTCATCTGTTATTGGTGAGGAGTCTTCTTTTGTCACTACATCATTTGACTTTGTCACCGTATCTTGAGGGGCTTGGCTAGTGTTTGGAGTAGTGGTCGTTACTTCGGGTTTTAAAGTTGTGGGTGCCGAAGAATTTTCTTGTGGAGTGCCGTTTTCTTGAGAAAAACCGTTTTGTAAAGATAGAGTTAAAATAGCAAAAACAAGGATAATCAGAAAATAATAGACATTTAAAACCCTTGCCATAATGCCCCCAAACTTAAAAAAAGGCTATCAGGTTTCTTGCTTTCTGACAAGAAAGAGTTCCTTAAGTTCGGGGATGCGGCTTGGGGAAGAAGACATGGTCATGGACCATGTCTCTGGGAGTTCCATACAAAAGCTAATGCGCCAGAGAGGGGAGTCTTCTTTAAACTGATTTTTTAAAAAATCAAACATTTCAGAACGGATGGCTTGATCGTAGCGCATTTTTCCATCTTTACCTGTGAACATTTCTCCTCGTGTCACAAAGCTTAATTTTTTGTGAAACCTTTCGCGCATCATATGACGTTGTTCAGGCTGAAACCTAAGTGCTCCTGCCGTAATATATGTCACCTCTTTTGGGGTAAAGCGAGAGGTAATTTCACGAACCAATTGCTGATAAGATTCTCTCCATTCTGGGTGCCAAATCATAGGATCGATATGAAAGGAGATTGTAAATCCCTTATCTGCACACTTTCGCGCAGCCTCAAGGCGCTTTTCTAGGCTTGCCGTTAGGTGTTCTTCTCTTTCTACAATATTTTGAGGATTAACTGACCAGCTACAAATGACATTATGAGCGTGGGGGACATCTAAGAATTGATCAACTTTACTTGATTTTGTTTTAAACTCTAATTTCCAGTTTGGGAGATCTCTGAAAAATGTAATGAGATCGCGTGAGTAAAGTGTGAGATCGTCAAGACTAAGAGAGTCGGTAACCTCACCCGTTCCAACACGAAAAATACGATCTGGGTAAAGGGTGGCCATTTCCTTAATTTGCAAAAGGGCTTCGTGGATATTGGTGTAAACAGTTAAAAGTGGAGAGTTGATATAGCTCTGAAGATAACAATAGGAACAATTCATATTACACTGAAGTCCAAGATTTAAAACAAAGTAATTGCAACAAGCAAGGCCAGGCTTAGCCCCGGGACATCTTTTAAAGAATTCTCCTTTAAATGGAGCAAGGTAAAGAAGTCTTTTTGATTTTTCATAGTCTTGAGTCGAAAGGGTTCCGTGTTTTTCCTGGAGAGGTTTTTCGGTGACAACCTCGATAATAGAGGGATCAAAGAGAGAATATGCTCTCTTTGCAATGGGAGAATCTAAAGATTCTTTTTGAATATAAATATGATCAAAAGATTCCTGAAGACTTAGTTCCATATTTTATCTTGAAAGCTTTCTTTAACATTATTTAGAGCAGATATTTTTTTATTTAAATCTTGAGCGTCAAAACCTATAAAACGGATTTCGATTCCAGATCGATCCCCTTGTCGGATCCACTGGGCCTTTACATGCGAGGGCCATGGAAACATAAGTGTCTTTTTGCGATGCTCATCATCTCGTTTTGATATTTCGGGGAATCTTTTTGTATACATAAACTCACTAAGTTTTTCGGCATTTGAAAACTTAAGAATCTGCTCGAGAAGTTGTGGGTCAGAAAGGTCAATAAAGTATTCTAAAGTTTTCATTGCGATCTGCCGCGAGGGGTTGAGTCGAGGAAGGAACTCAAGAAGGGCTTTAAAATTTTTAGTGTTCGCAAGTCCCCAATTGATGAGTTTGACTTCTGTGAAATTGATATCTCGAAGGGCTGCCCATTTTAGAAACTCTGCTGGGATAAGTATTATATTTTGTATGAGCTTTTGGAGCTCTGGGTTCCATTTAAAGTTAAATAATATAAAAAGTTTTTCAAGACTTATCTCGGGAAATTTTGTAAGTATTATTTGCGATAGTCTTAGGGTATCAATAAAACCGAGTCCAGGATAACTAAGGGCTAGAACTTCTTCTAAGGATTTTTGAAGATCAAGAGCCTCTTGATCTTGTGGTTCTGCACCAAAAACTAAATCTTGGTAAGCCAAAGGCACTGGAATTTTTAAGACTCCCTTAAAGGGTGTAAATTGAAACAGATTTTTTTGTTCAAAATGCTTTAATTTCATAGGGGAACTGGATACCATAAAGGAGATCCATTTTGAAGAAATAATGGTGATAAAGGAAAATGTTGTGGCAGATTGGAGAAAAATTGCAAAAATAGACGGAGATGTTGTTTTTTTTGATTATGTCCGTGGTGATTTTTCAAAAAATGCTCCGTTGGTATTTACGTGGGATGTTGATAAAACATATTTGGATACCAATATTACAACTCTTTCGGGTTTGTGGAAAACGATTCGTGAAAAAGCCTTTCAAAAAAAGAATATCCCCGGAACGGCAACTCTTTTGCGTGCTCTGAGAGACTCTTATTCTCAGAACTCCGAAACTCTCCCGCTTTATTTTATTACAGCTTCTCCTCCTCAAATGGAAAAAAAAATTCGAGCAAAGCTTTTAATAGATGAAATTCATCCTTACGGAGCATTTTATAAAGATAATCTTCGCAATTTAAAACCCAGCAGGTTTCGTTTCTTGACTCGTCAGATAGGTTTTAAACTACAAGCTCTTTTGCAATTACGAAAGATGTTAAGAGATGATGTTCAGCAAATTCTATGGGGAGATGATACGGAGTCAGATGCTCTGGTTTACTCTCTTTACTCTGATATTTGCGCTAAGAAAATGACACCCATGGAAATTCTCAAGCTTCTTGAGAACTTGAATGTCCAAGACAATCAAATTCAAAATATTTTAAGTCTTACAGAGGGTATCCCTCAGCATGATCCAGTAAAAAGAGTTTATATTAACTTAGCAGAAGATACAGATCCAGATTATTACATTAAATTTGGCCGTAGGATGCTTCCAACATATAACACGTTTCAAGTGGTGATAGATCTTTCAAAAGAAGAAATTTTTTGGAGTATTGAAGATATGGTGCAAAGGGGGGCTATTAAAAAAGAAACCCTTGAAAAAATTATCAAACTTTTGAATGAAAATGGTATTTTACTTGAGCATTTTCGATTTGCACAGAAAACAAAAATGATTTTGGAAAAACCGATGGAAGATGCGGAATGGATTCCAAACCATATCGATTATTTGAATGATTATCGATAAGTCTTATTATTCAAAGTTAATGGGATAGTTTACAACAATAGGATCACCATCAAAACTCTTAAAGCGACAACGTTCAATGACAGAAATAGTGCACTTTTCAAGTTGAGGATCAGAAAGAGTACTTTGAATAAGACTCACAGAAGAAACCCTTCCTTGGGTATCGATTGTAAAGGAAAGATGAATTTGCCCCTGAGAATCTGGGTTTAAGCGCAGATGTTGGGCATAGCAACGATTAAAAAATGGTTTTTGGCTATTTACAACTTGAGAAATGTAATTGTCAGATAGAGTTTGTTTGGGTTTTTTGGGCTCTTCCTTTTTCTCTCGTTCTGCTAGAACTTTCTTTTTTTCTTGTATTTTTTCTGACTCAAGAGTTGGGGATTTAACAATTTCTTTAATATCAATAATTGGTGTTGGAGGAGGAGTGAGGTCAATTTTGAGGGGCTGTTGAGGTGTTCGTCCTGCAAGGTCTTGAAACTTTTTATCTTTAGAGACAATAACCTGATTGGGACTACCGGATTTTAAAACAGAAAAATCTCCTTTGAGGAAAGTAATTTGTATGCGACCTTCAGAATCCTTTTTAGGGTTTTCAATAATGATCAGAGAGTTGGGCTTTACTTCGATTTCAAAGCCAGATTGAAATGCCAGTTTTGCGTGAGAATTAGAGTCCGTTGTGAGGGTATCTTGATCTTTTAACTCCATTGATTTTTTAATATTTTTATAACGTAAACTTTTGGCAGGTTTAAAACGGACTCGACCGTCAAATTCTTGGACCGTTGCAATCGTGGGGCGAAGATCTTTTGGTGAAAGGAAACCATCAATCATTTCAACGATTGATTCATGATAAAGGATTACGGAAATCCCTATTAATAAAAAAACAACGAGTAGTATATTTTTTCGCACATTTTATTTTAACGAAGTCTTTTTGTAAAAACAAAAGCCCAGGGGGCTTCTGGCCATTGGACTAGATAAGAGTAAAATACTTTTTAGAGATGAGTTGTTACTGAGGGGCTTTTTCGTTTGCAGGAGGAGTTTGATTGCGAGATGCCTCAGGGGTTGTTTGTGTTGGAGCTTTTTCAACGGCTTCACCTGTTCCCGGATTTGCTGTTGAAGTGGCAACGGGAAGATCGTCTAAAGCGCTTTTTGATCTTTCAGAAGAGACTTTTGTAAGAAATAAACTTGTAAGGGCAAAAATAACAGCGAGCCAACGAGTGGCTTTAACTAGAAAATTTGGGGCACCTGTAGGACCAAGAATTGAGTTTGAGGAACCGCTTCCACCAAAAGAGCTTCCCATAGCGCCTTCGGAATCTTGAACCAAAACAAGACCAATAAGAAAAATTGCAGTTAGAATGTGGATAATAGCAACCAAAGTTGTTGGGATATGCATAAAACTCCTCAATTTTTTAAGAGAGATAGTTATAGATTCTCCGTCAAAGAGTTACCAGATTTTTCTATAACGCAATACGTTACACAACCGTATGGCAGATCCGTGTAAAGGAATCTACCTTAAGGGAGGCTCCACCGACCAAAAAGCCGTCAATATCGGGTTTATTTATAAGTTCTTTGGCATTTTCTGGCTTTACAGAACCACCATAAAGAATTTTGTAATGGCTTTGTCCCGTAATGGATTTCAGTTCGTTTCGAATAAAGAGATGGGCTTCTTGGGCTTGGTCGGGGCATGCAACTTCTCCTGTTCCAATGGCCCAGACGGGTTCATAGGCAAGAATAAGGTGCTGACTATTAAAAAGAGATAATCCCTCTTGGAGTTGTTTTTTGAGAACCTCAAAAGTTTGATTGGATTTTCTTTGTGCAAGGGTTTCTCCGATACAATAAAGAGGGATGAGTTTATTTTCTTGAGCACATTTTATTTTTTTTGCCAAAAATTCATTTGTTTCGCCAAAAAGAGTTCTTCTTTCGGAATGGCCGATCAAGACACTTTGACAACCTAATTGTTTGACGGCAAAGGGAGAGGTTTCTCCTGTAAAGGCCCCTTCTTTTTCTGGATAAATATTTTGTGCTCCGAGGATGATATTAGAGTTTTTGAGAGCCTCATGAGCAGTCGAAAGACAGATCGTGGTCGGGAATAAAAAAATATTTTTTTGATTTTTCTGCGGAATTTCTTTGAGGAAGTTTTGGATAAAGTCTTTTGTTTCATCTGGCGTTTTGTGCATTTTCCAGTTGGCTGCAACAATTTTTTCCCTCATAAAGTGGGCCTTTTATTTCGCAGTACTTCAAGCCCTTGGAGCTTATCACCTCTTAAGTATTCAAGGCTTGCTCCACCTCCTGTGGAAATATGATCCACCTGATCTGCATAACCTGATTCATTCATGGCCGAAACACTATCACCACCACCAACAATGCTAAAACCAGAACTATCTGCAATGGCTTTTGCAATGGCAAAAGAACCTTTTTCAAAAGGTTTTTTTTCAAACATTCCCATGGGACCGTTCCAGAATATAGTTTTACCATGGAGAATAGCTTCCGTAAAAATTCTTCTTGTTTTTTCGCCTATATCAAGGGCAATCATACCATCAGGGATAGCGGCTTCACTAATAACTTTGATTTTTGGTTTGTCTTTTTCGATTTCAGAGAAATCAGAAACACAGACGTGATCAACAGGTAAAAGTACTTTTTTGTTTCGCACTTCTACTTTTCTTAAAAAATCACGTACATAAGAGAGCCTATCTTTTTCGATTTTAGAATTTCCAGTTGGAATCTTTTGAGCTGCAAGAAAAGTATAAGCCATGGCCCCACCAATAACAAAGGTGTCAACACTTTCAACAAGACGATCCAAGACTCCAATTTTGTCACTGACCTTGGATCCCCCAAGGATAGCAACAAAAGGCGACTCGTGGTGGTAGAGAATTTTATCAAGCATTTCGATTTCTTTTTGCATTAAAAAGCCAATAGCTTTTTTAGGAACTAAACGAGGCAAAGCATCGATAGTTGAGTGGGCTCTATGAGAGGCTCCAAAGGCATCGTTGATATAAACATCGATATAGCTTGCGATTTTTTGAGCAAACTTTTCATCATTTTTTTGTTCGCCGGCAATAAAACGAACATTTTCTAAAAGGATAAGTTGATTGGGCTTTAAAGAACGTATCAAGGCAAGAGGGGCATCACTTGAGGGATCTTCGACAAGATGAACCTCAACGTTAAGAAGTTCATTAAGTCTTTTTGCAACAGGCTCTAGAGAATACTTTTTATCAAAACCTTCGGGGCGACCAAGATGAGAAGCCACAACAAGCTTGGCCTTATGTTCAAGACAATAGCGAATAGTGGGAAGGGCTTCGGTGATCCTTGTGTCATCTGTGATTTTTCCATTTTGAATAGGGACGTTTAAATCAAGACGTAAAAATACTCTTTTTTCTTGAATATCAAGATCAGTAATAAGAGGAATCCCTTTAAGCCCAGGAGTCATTTTATAGCCCCTTTGCTTTCATATAAAGAGCAAGATCCACCATGCGATGAGAAAAACCCATTTCGTTATCATACCAAGATAAAACTTTGATCATATGTTGATCTATCACCATGGTTGAAGGCAAATCCACAACCGAGCTATAAGGTGAACCGATATAATCAGAACTTACAAGTTCTGCCGTTTCACATTTTAAAACGCCAACAAGATCTTTTTGTGAGGCTTTGATTAAGGCATCATTTACGGCTTCAATAGATGTTGCTTTTTTTGTAATGGCTACAAAATCAATAAGAGAGACATCTGGTGTTGGCACACGAATACTGACACCATCAATTTTTCCTTTAAGATCTGGCAAAACCTCGCCCACAGCGATAGCAGCACCTGTTGTTGTGGGAATCATACTCACAGCAGCAGCACGCGCTCTTCTTAAATCTTTATGGGTGGCATCTAAAATGCGCTGATCGTTGGTGTAGGAGTGAACAGTCGTCATCATACCTTTTTCGATTTGAAAGTTTTCATGGAGAACTTTTACAAGTGGAGCTAAGCAATTGGTTGTGCACGAGGCATTGGATACGATTTTGTGTTGAGCGGGATTATATTGAGCGTGGTTAACACCATAAACAACGGTGGCATCAGCACCAGGAGCAGGAGCAGAGACAAGAACTCTTTTCACAGAACCCTTTAAGTGTTTTTGAAAATCTTCGGCTTTTTTAAAAGCACCTGTACATTCAAAGACCATGTCGACTTCCCATTCATTCCATGGAATTTCGCTTGGGTTTTTTGTTGCTGAAACAGGAATCTTTTTACCGTTGATGATAATGGAATTGGCATCGTGGCTAACATCAAAGGGGGCGAGACGATGCGTACTATCGTATTTTAAAAGATGAGCATTGATGTCTGGGCTTGCAGTATCGTTAATTCCGACAAAGTCAACTTTGTCATAACCTGCTCGAAAAACCATGCGACCGATGCGACCAAAGCCATTAATTCCAACACGAAGTTTTTTAGACATACTATGCTCCTTTGAAATACTTATAGTTTTAGGATTTCTCGTATCAAAAGGCAAAGAATTTTAGTTTATGCTACTGGATAAATTTCTTAAAAAGTGTCTTCGTGTTGAGGAGGAGTTGGTTTTGGAGTTCCCCGGGTGTAAGCCCATGAAGGTTGGCCACAAATTCTCCAACATGGGAGACATAGGCTGGCGTATTTTTCTTTCCACGATGGGGAATTGGCGTTAAAAAAGGCGCATCGGTTTCAATGTGGAGCCGATTGAGTGGAATTTTTTTTACGATTTCTTGTAGATCTTTGGCGTTTTTAAAAGTGACGATACCGCTGATGGAGATATTAAAACCAATTTTAAGAGCCTCATCGGCCAACCACTGAGTGCCTGTGAAACAATGAAGCAACCCTTTGACTTTGCCTTCGTATTTTTTAAGGATTTCAAGAGTTTCTTTTTCGGCAGCGCGCGTATGAATTTCAACAGGGAGGCTCAAGTCTTGAGCAATTTGGAGTTGTTTTTCAAAAGCAAGCCTTTGTTGATCTTTTTCTGAGTTCATATAGTAGTAGTCTAGACCAATTTCGCCAATGGCAATGACCTCTTTATTTAAAGCATGAGTTCTTAAGAACTGATCTGTGGAATCGGAATAGGTTTTGGCGTCGTGAGGATGAATGCCCAGAGCGCAAAAGACAGTTGGATAAAACTTTTTTGAAAAATCTAAAACGTTTTTATTGTCTTCAATGCTTGTACCGATATTGATAAATTTTTGAACCCCTTGTTGGCGGGCAAGATCGAGAGCCTTTTCAGCTGTTTCTTCGATCATTTCAAAATGTGTGTGTGTATCGATCCAATAGCTCATGGTGTTCTCAGTTCGAGTATAAAATTCTCAAAAGAGAGATTCTTATCAATATTGCCGTAGATATCTTTTTCAATAAGACTAAGGATTTCAAAAAGCTTGAATATCTTTTCTTCTGAGAGCGTTTGAAAGCGTTCCAAGATGTTTTTTTGATCAGAGTGGATTTGCGGAGAAAGTCCCTTTTTATAAAAAAGGATATCTCTTAAAATTTGTTGCCATAAAGAAATAATTTTTAGGGATTGATTTTTGTCTGCGATCACTTCTTTGAGCTCGGTAAGTGTTGTTTTGAGATCACTTGCAACTGCAGTCTGAAGAACCTGAAAAGACTTATGACGAACTTCTTCAAGTTCAGGATCTTGGAGTTGTTCCAAGATATCCATGCGTCCCTGACTTGATCTTAAAATCCAGTCTGTAAGATGGGTGTGCTTTTTTAAGTCTTCAAAAGATAGGCTTGAAAAATAAATAATCTGGGAACGAGAACGAAGAGTCTTAAGAATGGACCTGTCAGAAGGAGCAATGAGAAAAAAAGTGGTGTGTTCTGGGGGCTCCTCAAGAATTTTTAATAAAGAGTTTCCGGCCGTAGGATTTAAGAGATGGGCTTCATTGAGTATGATAAAGCGATGTTTCCCTATTTTTTGAAGATTTAAGAATCGATGGATTTCATCGGTCTGAGACATCTTGATTTGGGTTCCATCAGGTTCGATATAAAGGACTTCCTCATGCTCCCACTTTTCTACTTTACAACAATTGGAGCACTCGCCACAGGCTTCTTGTTGCTGGGGCGCTAAACAAAGAGTCTTTTGTATGAAGGCTTGGGCTATTTTCTTTTTTCCGACACCAGAAGGGCCACAAAAAAGATAGGAAGAAGAAATTCTTTTAGAATCAATGGCACTCCAGAGTCGTTTGATAATGTCTTGATGTCCAAATATTGATGAAATTATTTGAGCCATTTTCTCTTCTTAAGTTTTGTTAAAAGTTCTTCAAAAAGTTTTTCAGGACTTTGAGAGGCGTCTAAGACCAACCAATTTTTTTTATCATTTTTGGCTTGTTTTAAATAACTTTTACGAATGCGCTGGTGAAAGGATTTTTCTTCTTTTTCAAACCTGTCGGGTCCAATTTTAAGAGTTTCTTGTCTGTGAGACATTCGTTTTTCGCTTTCTTCAACTGACAGATCAAGAAGAACAAATAAATCAGGCTTGAGTTTTTGTGTGGCAAAAAGGTTGAGCCAGATGATATCTTGATCCTTAATCTTTCTTCCCCCTCCCTGAAAAGCAATGGAACTTGCGGTAAAGCGATCACATAATACCCAATTTTTTTTCATTAAAGCGGGAAGAATCTTTTTATCGACATGTTGAGCGCGGATGGCCTCATAAAGAAGAAGTTCACATCTGGGGGTGGGGGCGTCACCTTCAACGCGTAGTAATAGCTCGCGCACCTCGTCGCCAAGTTGGGTTCCGCCGGGTTCTCGAGTTAGAATATGACCAATCTTTTTTTGTTGCAAGACTTGAGAAAGTTTTTGCATGAGAGTGGTTTTTCCAGAGCCATCAAGCCCTTCAAAAACAATAAAAGCCATAGTGATTACTATTAGTAGCTACTCCTAAAAGTGTCATCATAAAGGTGGTCGGCCAGATCCCTTGAGTCTCAATGCAGCATACGGGATTTAGGTCTTGTTTAAAGACCAAAAAATAGTGCCAAAAGTCTTGCTACTAAAAAAATTGATCTAGGAAGCTTAAAAAAGGGGCAGCTTATTTAGAAAAATAGAAAATAAATCCGATAAAAGAAGTGATGGGAATTCCAGCATATAAGTTACTTTTTGTCGACAAAGATGGGCAATCTTCAAGGGTTGTTTGTGATTATTTGGCGGCAAATGGTTTTGAGGTGGAATATGCCAATACCGGCGAATTGGCCATAGAAAAAATTAAATTATTTAAGCCAAGATTTGTTGTTTGCGATTTGATGTTGCCGGACATGAATGCAATGGAGATTTTGGATTATATTGCAAAAGATCCACATTTATCAAAAAGGGGAATGAAGATATTAATTTCTTCAAGTCATAATAATCCTGCCAATGTAAAACAGTGTATTCAAAAAGGGGCCTGTGATTATTTAATTAAGCCAATTAAACCAGAAATTTTATTACCTAGGCTTATTTTTCAGGAACAAAAAAGAAGAGAAGTTGTAGAAGAGGATTCGGTTTCGGCTCAAAGCCTTCAGGGGGGCGAGCTTTACATGCATCTTTTGAGTCTTGTTTTGAAAGAATCTGTTGCACCAAAGAACGATCATGAAATTTTATTTAATATGACAAAAATGTTAGCCATGACATTAAAAGCTGTTCGTTGCTCGGTTATTGAGTGTTTAGATGATCGACAAACAGGATTTGTTCAGGTTTCTCATGACGATATAAAGCTAACGAATTTTAAAGTGAACCTTGAAAAATATCCAGAAGTTCTTGACGTGATGAGCCGCGAACAAATCGTTGTGATTGAAAATATAGATTCAGATCCTGTGTTAGCAGAGGTCAAAAAGAATTTCAAAAATATTTCATTTAATGCGCTTATTGTGTGTCCGGTGTATAAGCGTGGATATTTCTATGGTGTGATGTCAGCAAGACTTGATAATAAATCAAAAGGGTTTTCAGAAAATCAAATTCGTTTTGCTATGATGATGTCGCAAATTGTAAGCCTTATATTAAGCGCACAGATTCCTCTTCCTCTAGAATTGCAAAGACCCGCTTCTTAGGAAGCTTTGACTGATACATTGCGC
>JBDHWX010000039.1:0-11759 GCA_039810365.1 Bdellovibrionales bacterium
TTTAGAACAAATATGGCAAAATCAAATTTATCTGAGCCTTTTATTTTAGGAAAAACCGTTACCGATTTATCTCCCGGAACAGTAAATGTTTCCATTACAGCTAGTCTTGGCGCCCAAAAAATTATAGATTGTGGTGGCCCTGACTTTGATATGGAAAACAAGGGCCTTTATTTTGGCGATGGAAAATCGAGTGATCCAAAGTATTCAGTAATCATAACCGCAACAAAAAATTGGTCTGATGTTCAAGATGCAAAAGGTGATGAGCCTGCTTATGCCATGATCACGGAGTACAATACCACTAGCACAGATCCAAGAGATAACCCTAATGGGATTATTATGAAAGTTAATACTACTGGTAATTTTACTAGTGGTGATGAAGTGATGGTGATAGTGATGGGAGGAAATGGCAAACTCGGTCCAATAACAGGTCCCAATACAGATGATTACGATGCTTGCGGCTACAGAGCGTGGCAGGGTCGTTATCAATTTGCAAGAGTGATTGCCAGTGATAATCCGACAGGGACAATTACCCTTACCAAAGGGACTTTTTTAGATAATTTGTGGAAGGATGCTGATGGAAATGGTGTTCCTTACACCACTGGTGCCGGTAGCGATTTAGATACTGCCAATACTCGATTGATCGCAGGGGCCAACGCTACAAATTTTTGTAAAATCCAAATTGTGAAGGTTATGCATTTTTATGACCTAGAACTGCAATCTCCATCAGGTGCACTTTCTCAAAATTCCAATTTCGATTGGACCAATGGTGGTGGGGTCATGGCCATGAGGGTGTCTGGCACTTTAGATCTTGGTAGTTACTCTATTTCTGCTGATGGAGCTGGTTATCAAGGAGTTGCCAATAAAAATGGTGATGGGATTAATGGAAGTACGGGAACATGTAGTAACATTGCTATTACCGGTACGGGTGGCGGTTGCGGTGCAAGTGGCGGCGGAGGCGGAGGCGGTCACGGAAATCAGTCTGGTAATCCTTTTGACAGCTCTGGTGGAAATGGTAGTAGCGGCGGCGGTGCTGGTGGCCATGGTGCTGGTGATAATTGCGGTGATGGCTCTTGCTTTGGAAGTCTTAAATACAAAATTTTTATGGGCGGAGCTGGCGGTGGAGTTCCTGGTACTGGTGGTGGTAGCGGTGGTGGGATTATTTATATCGCAGCACAAAATATAATCGCTTCAAGTGGAGCAAAAATTACGGCTAACGGAAATACCAATGGTTATGCTGGTGGTGGTGCCGGTGGTTCCATTATGCTTTCTTATAAAACCATTACCAACCCAAACAATTTAACTCTTAACACCAATGGCGGTGGTGGCGGAAGTAATAGCGGTGGTGGCGGTGGTGGGCGAATTCATGTCAATAGCTGTAATGGTCAATACCCTGCTCCTGCAAACCTCAAGGTTGATGGTGGCACTAGTGGCGGTGGTACTGGATCATCAAATGGTTCTACTGGCAGTACACGCACCGACCCTGCAACCTGCTACTAAAAGGTGCCTACTAAAAGGTGCCAGCCGCTTTTTGGGTAAATTGATTCTTATTAAGAGAGCAAAATTTGTTTTTTGCTCGTTTTATTTAAAAAATTTCTTTGTACCCCTGGCCCTTTTTACCTTTACTGCTACTATTTTTTGCCAATGATTTTTTTTGAGGCCTTCTTTGCACTCTTTTTTTCTTGGCTAGATTTTTTGTTTTGCTTACCTTTTTAATTACTTTTTTCTTTATAGACTTCTTTTTGAAAGCTTTTTTTGGCGCTGCTCTTTTAGCTTCCTTAGTGACTTTCTTTTTTAAAAGCTCTTTAGCAACCTTTTTGCCGGCTAATTCTTTAAGAATTTTTTCTAAATCTAAAAGTTTGTCAGAGAGCTTTCTGTTTTCGTATTTAAGGCTTTCAATTTCTAAAGTTTTTTGAGGTTCCATTTGGTTGCGAAACTTTATCAAAATATTTTCAAAAGATTCTTGGATTTTTTGAGCTAAAATCTCCATGGCATCTTTTTTTGAAAAAGCCTGGTCTTTTAAAAACTGTAACCCCCTTTTTAAGGCCTTAATTTGCAAATCTTGCTCTCTCTTATTTTGCAAAAAAGTTTTTTCTAATTTTAAAGGTGCATGAAGATCTGGATTTTGCCTTATGACCTGCATGTACCAACCCAAAGCCTGATGAATATGTAAGGGGGCCCCTTTTTTTGACTTCATCCACCTTGTCCAAGCAGAGGGATCCACTTTTAAAAGTAAACACATTTGCCTTCGAGACAAACCAAGACTTAACCTTGTTTCTTCTAAATCTAAGGGGGCTTGGATATCGGGATTTTGCATAAAAGATGGGTTTGCATCTTGAGGCGTGTTTTTTACTTTAGAATTTGATAACAAATGCTCGCTTTTTTCTTGGTATTTTTCTGGTGTTTCTTTAGCTAAGTTTAAACCTAAAATTTCGTCTAAATTCAGAGTTGTTTTTTGTTCCATAAAGCTCCCAAAAACGTTGATCTTTTAAAAGAGTATCTTTTTATATTGTGATTTGCAATTTATTATTGTGATTTACAAAATAATATATTGTGAATTACAATATTTACTATAAAAAATCAATTATCTATATGAAATCACACTAGTTTTTTGAATTTTGTAAAGGAAAAGGATAGATTTTAATGAAAAACTATGACTTTTGGTTATAAATTATATTATTAAATAGTTGATTTAACTATTTATTTTAAGTAAACTTTAAAAAATGGATCAAAAAAGGCTGTTTTTAAGAAAACGGATTTTTGGACTCGGGAGATAGGGTTTTACTAAATTATATAAGTAATTAACGGGATAAAAATCACAAATATCCCATCAGAGGTAAAGGTAGCGGCCCAAAAAGCGGCTGGCACTTTTACCCAAAAAGCGGCTGGCACCTTTATGAGATATGCGCTGAATAAGAATAAGTATCTTTTGGAGCCCGAGATTGAAAGACTTCGGGAACTTATTAAAAAATATCAAGAAGAAGATCTTAGAAACTGTTTGTTGCTAGAGCTTGCACTTAAAACAGGCGCTAGAGCCCAAGAGCTTTTAAATATTACAAAACCCGATCTTAACCCTTACGAAGAAACAATTCTCATTCGCGGAATTAAAGGCAGCAACGATCGCGAGCTACCTGTAAAATCAGATTTTTTTAAAAAACTTTATCGTTACTCTGAGTCTTGCACACAAAAAGAAATTTTTCCCATTACCTATAATCGTCTTAGACAAATATGGGAAACCTATCGACCCGTTCAAAAAAAATTTCACTGTTTAAGACATACATTTGCCATACTTCTTTATAAAAAGACAAAAGATATTCGCTTGGTTCAAGTTGCTCTTGGCCACCGAAATATTATGAACACCATGATTTATGCAGATTACGTTTACTCGCAACAAGAACTCAAGCGGCTAATATTATAGGAAGATTTATTTTGTTTTACTTTTTGACATTTAAAACAAAAACTCTCTAAACTTAAGAGTAAGAAGAATTTCTCAGGATTTAAGGAAGGATCAGCATGGAAATCAAAAAACTCAGCCTTTCCTCAACGATTTTAATTATTGCCACGACACTTCTCTGCAGCACACCTCTTATCGCAGCTGATCAGCCTAACGATGAAGACATTTTTGCTGTTCCAAAAGTCTATGCCGTACAAAATAGAAAATATGTTTTAGGAAATCAGTTAAGTTTTACACTTGGCTACTTGCCTATGGATTCCTTTACTAAGGGAGTTGCTCTTGGAGCAGCTTATACGACTTATTTTACAGATTTTACGGGCTGGGAAGTTGTCAGCGCCACCTATATTGCCAATATGGACACGGGACTTAAAAAACAACTTCTCAGTGATTTTCAGGCGGACCCCGGGTTAATTCCCGATTTTCCCCAATATATGATCACATCTAATATCGTCTACACACCTATTTATAATAAAAATCTTTTGTTTAATAAAAGTGTTATCTGGGGGGATATTAGCTTTGTTGCAGGTGGCGGGATAGCAAATTTTGAACGAAATAAAATGAAACCACTTATTGATATTGGAGCCATGCTCAGATTTTTTGTTACAAGCGTTTCTTCTTTGAAAGTTGATTTTAGAGAGAATCTTCCATTTTTAAGTGAGGGAATGAAACCTTTTTTAACTGTTGGCGTTGCTTATACATATCAGTTTGGCGCAACTCCTAAATCTCCTGGTGAGGCAGACGATATTGAAACCGAATTCTTTAAATAAAATTCTTATCATCTTTCTTGCGATCATCCTTTTACCACGACCGATGAGTGCACAGCAAAGTAAGGTTTTGCCTTCTGGGTCTACAACAACAATCCCTACTGAGGACAAAAAAGAAAAGCCTTATCAGTATGAGCCAATTGATCCTGATTACTGGCAAGAGGCCCAAGATGATTTAGAAAGCAAAAATTATTCTCGCGTTATTAGAAAAGGACTTGGGCAATCAGATGAATACGGTGCAGAAACCGACGATGCCTACGAAGGACTTTTGGCCGTGGGAACCGCTCTTCGTGGACTTAAACTATATTATGCCGGCACTCAGGTTTTTGAAGATATTATAAGAAAAAAGCTTTCATCTACTTTTGCACAAGAAGCACTTTATCAGTTAGGAAAAATTGACGTGGAATCCATTCAGGATCCACAAGATATAGCTGATGATTTACTTAACTCTAATGAATTTGGAGAACTTCATCCCGATGTTCAAAGTTTTGTCAGCTATTACGTTGCCATGAGTGATTTGATAAATGGATTTCGTGATTGGTCCAAAACTGAATTTAATGGTGTTCAAGAAAATTCTTATTGGGCACAAAAAATTTCTTACTTCAAAGGTTTAAGCGAGATTTCACAAGGAAAACTTGATGAATCTGAGGCGCGTTTTTCTAGGCTCTCTCAGCCAGAAACTACCGATATTTATTTTAAAAAAAGATCTTTATTACAAATTGCTCGAATCAGTTTTGAAAAAAAAGACTTTATAAAAGCTAATCAAATTTATAAAACTATGCGTCAGTTTCCATACCGAGAAAAAGGAAGGATTCTCCTTGAAAGAGCGTGGACTCTTTTTTACATGAAAAACTATTCAGAAGCTCTTGGCCTTTTGCAGGGGTTAAAATCGCCCATCTACATGGTTTCTGCAACACCTGAGCGTTATATACTTGAGATGATCATCTATAAAGAACTTTGCTATTATGAAAAGGTCAGCGAAGTGGCTCGCGAGTTTTACAGCGTTTTTGGTGATTCTCTTAAGGCAATTAAAAAAAGAAAAGATCTTAAAAATGATTTACGGATAACCCATGTTGCACTCACCAATATGAGATTGCAAGACCTCGCCAATCTCGTCAATCAATTGCAAAATGAGCTTACAACAATTCGTGATTTAGGTCTAAGAAGTGACTTTAAATATTTTCGTAATATCGAACAACATTACCGTGATAAGATAAAAGAAATTCAACAAAGACTTTATTTTAAAATGGAATCCCTTTTTCCTCAAATTACCGAAAATTTTTTAGACTCAGAAGAACAAATTAAGTTTTTAGATTACACGGCAAAACTTGATGCTCTCCGTATCACAAGACCCGGAGAAGATCGAAATTATAAATCTGAGAAAATGTCATATGTTAAATTTAATACAATTTTTTGGCCAGTCGAAGATGAATATTGGATTGATGAACTTGATGATTATCGTGTTCTTATTAAGAGCCAATGTGGGGATAGTTTGCCTTCTTCGTCTGAAGATGAAAATATTATTAAGCAGTTTGGAGAGGAGTTTAAATGATTAAATTTGCTCCCCTCTTTATAGGTATCATGATCTTTGCGCAAGGCGCACAAGCTCAATTACTTAAAAAGAAATCTTTAGCAAATCTTGAAACAGATTTACAAAAAATTGAAAAATCCATTACGACGACACAAGAACGTATTCACACAATACGAGATGCTACTTTTTTACCAGATCTTTATTTGGTCTTGGCAGAACTCTACGTTGATAAGTCTCGTTACATGTACAACATCAAAGTTATGAAAAATAAAGGGACTCCGCTGAATGAACTTGATTTTAATAACGAAAAACGTCCCAAACAGCTTGCCATTGAAACTTACCAAAAGCTCATCGAAAAGTTTCCGCATTTTCGTGACCGTGACAAAGCTTTATTTTATATGGCCCATGAATACCGAGAGACTGGACAATTTGAAGATATGATTAAAGCTTATCAGAGGCTGACATCAGAGTATCCTCAAAGCCCGTTTTACGCCGAAAGCTTAATTATGATTGGAAACTTCTTTTTTGAAGAAAAAAAAGATTTTGATGGTGCCACCCCATATTATAAAAAAGTGATTTCGTTAAAAGAAAATCCTTTTGTGCCTCTTGCTCGTTATAAATTGGGTTGGATTTATATCAATCAAGGAAAGTTCTTAGACTCTCTCTTAACATTTGAAGCCATTCTGACTAAAGATTCTAAAATTGATATTAGTCAGCTGCCCGAAATTTATCGTAAGTCAGACGTCAGACGTGACGCTTTAGTTGCCATGGCTTGGCCCTATAGCGAAGTGAATCCTCAAGTCTTAAAAAAATTGGGAGAAGATAGAGTTGAGCCTGTTGAATACTTTAGACGATTATCCAACAATAAAATTTCTTTTGAAAAAGCTTTAGAAAGACTTGGCCGAAGAATGTCGGTTAAGCAAAGATTTATTGCAACAACAAGAATTTATTTTGAACTTCTCAAAATGACAAAAAATGTAGAGCTTCGAATTGAAGCTATTGAAAAGCTTTATGAGGCCATGAAAAACTCTCTTAAAAATTGGCCAGTTTATGGCTTTACAGAAATCATTTGTGATACCATAAACCAAGTTCGCTATAGTCCTGACGTTAGCGACAAAGAAAAAGCAAAAGATGAAAAAAACTTTGAAATCTTTGCAAGAGATGCCGCAACTAGGGCACAAGTTCGAGCAAAAGAATCTAAAAAAATGGAGGACTATCGTCTTACCATTTCTGCATACAAATCTTATTTATGGGCATTTCCCAAAACAAAATATACTGCCCTTATGCATCTCAACCTTGCTGAGAGTTATTTTAATATTAAAGACTTTGTCAGTGCCGGTAAAGAATATGAAATCTTAGCTAAAATGACTCCTACATTACAAAAAAGAAAAGGATATTTAGACTCTAGTATTGAATCTTATACAACTGCACTGAAAAATCCGGACACGTTAAACAAAACACAACTTCAACAAGCTCGAAACGGAATTCGTGATGTTGGTTTATATTATGCAAAAATATTTCCGCAAGATAAGTCCGTCCCCTCAATTATTTTTAATGCAGGACGATCTTTTTATGATGAAAGAGATTTTAAAAACTCAGAACGAATATTGTTTCAATATCTATCCAAAGCTCCAAATGGAAAAGATGCCTCAACTGCTGTTGATCTCATCCTAGACGCCTACAACCAAAGAGAGGATTACAAAGGTCTTGCCGTTGCAGGACGAAAGATTGCAGCTAACAAATCTCTTGCGCCTGCAATTCGCAACAATGTTTCAGATCTTATTAAACAAGCTGAGTTTAGAAAAATTCAAACCTCTATTACCGATTTTTCAAGCGAAAATTATTCTAAGGAACTCTTGGCTTTTGCAAAAAAATATAAAGGTACAAATCTTGGTGATCGTGCTCTTTTTGAAGCCTTTACGTCTTTAAAATCAAAAAAAGATCCTGGTGCTTACATTCCAGGAGAAGAACTTCTTTTAAAGCATGGTAACTCTCAATATGCAAAACAAGTGACAAATGAGATGGGCAAGATGGCCCTTGTCACTGCTGATTTTAGAAGAGCCGCAAAATATTTTGAAATTTATTCTGGCAAATATCCCAATGATCCAGAAAGCAAATCTTTATTAACAAATGCGGCACAAATGCGACAAACCATGGGAGATTACGAACTTGCACGCAAAGACTATCTCTCTTTAGGAGACCGAGTTGCTGTAGCAAAAATTGATTATATGTCTAATCAATGGACCAATTTATTAGGTTCTGCAAAATCTGTTGGAGGAATGCAAGGTTCTTATTACATGGGACTTGCAGCTTATAGAACGGGTCGAATAAATGAAGCTCAAACATTTTTAAGACAAACAGTTTCTCAAAAGGCCACAAATTTTGAATCTGCAACTTGGCGAGCCCATGCACTTTATCTTCTTTCTATGGAAGCTATGAAGCAATATAAACAAATTCAGCTCCAGCCGGGAAAAGAAGCTCAAGCCGTACAAGCTAAAACAAAAATCTTACAAACGCTAACCTCTCAACTCAATCAGGTTATTCAAAGTGGAAACGGAAGATGGTCAATTGCTGCACTTTATGGACTCGGACAAGCTAATAAAGAATTTGCAACATTTATAAAAAGAGCGCCAATGCCTGCAGGTCTTACGCCAGCTCAAGTTCAACAATATAAAGCTGCAATTGCACAGCAGGCTTCAACTTATGAAACAACATCTAAAAAGTTTTTTGATCAATGTATTAAAACGGCAGAAAAAAACGACGTTTTTACAAATTTTGTAAAAGGTTGTCAGTCATCTGGAGATATTCAAGTTGATGAAGAATCTGAAACCCAAATACTCACAAAAGCAGCCGACAGCACCCCTTCTGCAACTTACGCCATTCGTAGAAAATTGTATGATCAACCCCGCAACACAGATTTAATGATTAAACTTGCGCGTGCCTACGCCGAAGGTCGAGACTATGCCATGAGTGCTTTGATCTGTGACCGTACTTTAGAAATAAATCCTAACTATGCGCCGGCACTTGCACTTAAGGGTGTTGATTATCTCTATATGAACGATCTTGAGCTTGCTTTTGATTCTTTTAAAAAAGCCTTAAAAATAAATCCACAAGATCCTAATGCAAATTGGGGAATCGCAGGGCTCTATAAAGAATTTAACTTTAGAGCAAAAGCTGGAGCGGCAATTGAAAAAGCAAAACGAGCGGGCTCTCCTGCTGAACCCATTCATCCTTTTGTAAGAGCTGTCAGATAGTCTTGCTTTTTAGAGTAAAATAGAGACTAGACAAAAGCCACATCTCTCCTTTTTTCCTAAATTTAGGTAATGTTTCAGTCGATAATAACAAAGATGAATCAGTCGAAATTAAAAAAGCCAATAAAGATAACTGCTTTTTATCAAAACGAAGTTGTTTTTGATCAGATCTTTACCAAGTTCCCAATAATTTTGGGACGAAGTCCAAAATGTGACATTCCCCTTCCTCAGTATGATTTTCTTTCAAGACAGCATTGCTCTGTTACAATGGAAGGCCAAAAAATTATTGTTTGCGATTTAGAAAGTTCCAACGGAATTTTCTTTAAAGGAAAAAGAGTTCAAAAAGCCGAAATTGATAGATCTGTTGAAATTGAGATTGGCGAACTTCATCTTAAGTTTGAAGAACAAGAATCGGCATCGACACAAGATACTATTGTAGATGAAATCACAAAGGTCAGGCCTAATTCTGTTGTTCTTAAGAAGAGCATTGAAAAAACACAAAAAGAGGCCGTCACCCAAAAACATCATGCCGCCCCAGAAAAAGAGATTTTAATAAAAAAGCAAATTCACTTACCTGAAGCAGCTCCATCAGTGATTCCTTCTTTTACAGCATCTAAAAATGAAGAAAAAAAATCTATCGAAAAAAAACAAGAACCTAAAAAGAAAACATCAGATTCCACTTATAAACAAGAACCTTCTTTCTTATCTAAGTTTCAAAAACCCCATCACCAGGCAAATCAGCTTCGTCCCCAACAACGCGTTTTAGAGGGATTTGTGACATGGAAAGATCAAATTTATGACCTCACCCAATATCGAGCGGGCCAACATGTCATTTTTGGAACAGGCGAAGAGGCTAACTTAGGATTGCCTGTTATTAAAAAAGCTGTTCCCCTTGCTTCTTATGACGGAAACACAACGCAAGTTCATGTTCCAAAAAACTTAAAATTCGAATTGAGCAATGAAGCGCGAACTCTGAACTTTGAAGAATCTGTTCATAGCCCGCTTGTTCAAAAAAGATCAGATTATTATTCTGTAAAGTTGGGTTCTTCAGACGTTATTTCGGTACAGATAACACAAGATGTTTTTATCCATTTAAAATATATCCCGGCACCAAGACAACTCTCTAAAGAATCTGCACTTACAGCAGATCCTGATTTTAAGAAAAAAACATTCATCTCTGGTGCAATTCACTTTTTACTATTCCTTTCCATTGTTTTAACTGAACCAAAATCAAAAGTGCATATTAAAAACGTGCCAGATCGTTATGCAAGATTAATTGTGCAGCCTCCACCAGAACCTAAAAAACCAGAGCCTCCAAAGCCCCCAGAGCCTAAGAAAGAAGAAAAAAAGATTGCAGAAAAAAAACCAGAGCCTCCAAAAAAAGTTGTTGAGCATCGTCCAAAACCTAAAAAAATTGTAAAATTACAAAAATCAAAAACCTTAGCAAAAGTAAACAAGTATCCCGTTGAAGTTGCAAAACCTATGAAGCCAGCAGATAAGCCTGTTGTCTCAAATATTCAATCTGTTGGAGCTCTGGCTGCTCTTAATGCATTTTCTTCTAAGGCCCCAAGTGATGTTCCTGTTGCTGTGAATATTAACAAAAATGCAGGTGGGCAGACCGCTCTCAATACTGGTGGAGTTATTGGTGCTCTTAAAACATCAACAGGAAAACTTGCTGCTGGTGGTTTTGCCTCTGTTAAAACTAAAGGCCTAGGCTATGGCACCGGAACAGGTTATGGCGTTCAGGGAATTAAAGGAACTGCTGGTGGAAGATCCGTTGCAGGAACTGTTGTTGGTCAACCGGCCCTTGTTCATCTCTCAAAATCTGAGGGGCTTACTCGCGCTCAAGTCATGGATATCGTAAAACGACATATGGCTCAGATTCAGCAATGTTATGAAAGATCTCTCATCGAAAATACAAAGCTTTCTGGCCGTGTGGAATATGAATGGGAAATCAGTCCTCAGGGTTTTGTTCAATGGGCTAAGGTAAAAAAGTCTGATATTGCGGGTGCTGATAACTTAAACAACTGTGTTGTTGGCGTTTTTAAAGATATGAAGTTTCCTGTTGCAAAAAATGGCCAAACCACAACTCCAAATATTGGATTTCCTTTCGGACGTCTCTAAGAGAAATATTTATAAAATCATACGTCACGCCAAAGGTCTAGTTTCAATCTGAACCCTTATCTTTAATTCATCCTTTCGTTAAAATTAGTAAGAATGCGAAAACTCAACAACATAAAGACTCGCAACAACAGATATTGAGGTGAATAATGGCGACACTTTTGGAACACTACCGCGAAGGCGGATTTATGATGCATTTTATCTTGCTAGCCCTTGCAATTGGGGTAGTGCTTGTTTGGGATCGTGTTTCGGCTTTAAGAAGTGCAGCCGGAATTAGCAAGGATGAACTTTTAAATCACATCAATTCATATGTGTTACAAGGTCAGATCGAAAAAGCTGTTGCTGTTACCTCTCAAATTCGTTCTCCTCTTACCAACATTGTTCGTGCGGGTCTTGTGGCTGTACAAAATGGCAAGTCTGACGAAGAAGTCCAAACTGCCATGGATGCCATTGCCCTTCGAGAAATTCCCAAGCTAGAAAAAAGACTTTCGTTGATCTCTCAAATTGCTAATATTTCAACTCTCCTTGGGCTTCTTGGAACCATTTCTGGTCTTATTGGAGCCTTTGCCGCTGTTGCAAACGTTTCTCCTGCAGAAAAAGCAACACTTCTTGCAAACGCTATTGCCGAGGCCATGAACTGT
>JBDHWX010000040.1:0-11640 GCA_039810365.1 Bdellovibrionales bacterium
GAAATTTTGCGAAATTTCTCGAAATATTTCTCATGCTTGTGAATCCGGTTTATAGGGATTTCAAGTACTTAGAACCACGATTGTTTTTGGGATTGTCACTTTTTTGAGAACTAGTAAATGGCGGGGTGGACGGGACTCGAACCCGCGGCCTCCGCCGTGACAGGGCGGCGTTATAACCAACTTAACTACCACCCCGCAAGAAGTGGACTTTATATAACATGGCCTATAAGAGACCAAATTTATATAGGCTAACCCTCGGTAAATTCAAGCGCTTTCTTCTTAACACTCTGCTTATTTTTTTATTGAAAATAGGACTAATTTTTAAGCAAAAATGCGCTCAAAAGCAATTTGGGCAGCTAGTAAACTCGTACGATCAGCCTGATCAAGAAGAGGGGAAACCTCATAAATTCCAAGAACTTTTACGTCTAGCCTCTTACAAAGCACATGAAAAACTTTAAAAAAACAATCTGGATCAAAACCCGTTGCAAAAGACTGGCTTGCCCCAGGAGCATAGGCATTAGAAAATCCATCAATATCAATACTTAAAAATGTGGGTCTTCTCTTTAAAATAAAGGGTTCTAAAAACTGCAATATAATAGATGTGTGATCTTGACCAGAATATAAAACCTCAGGCCACGTTAAGATACGTGCTCCTTTTTGAAAAGCCCACTCGTAGTGATTTTGAGAGTTGCATTGAGGTTGAATCCCTAACTCTACAAAATCAAAATCATGAAATTCTTCAAGCAGTCTAAAAAATGGAGTCCCACTTGTGATTTTTTCTCGATCAAATGGTCTTACATCTAAATGGGCATCAAAATTAATAACAAGAGGTTTTTGACTCTCAAATTTCTTTAAAAAGGCCTTACCATCTGCATAGCCGTAATCATGTCCTCCGCCAAAGCTGATCACATGAGAAACTTCAAGTAAGTCTTGAACCTTTTGGGCTGCAAATTCGTGACGTTCAAAAAGGCTCTCTTTGATTTCAAGATTTCCACCATCAAATAATTGAAATTCCTTTTTTGATAAGGTGGCAGGAGTCATTTTGTATAAAAATTTTCGAATAGCATCAGGAGCCTCTCTTGCCCCAGCACGTCCTTGGTTATTGTGAATTCCTTCATCGTCTGGATACCCAAGAATGACAAAGTTTTCTTGAGATTTATTTATGCTTTTTAAGTTAAAATCTTGGACAAAATCTCCTAGCCTTTTATCTTGAGGATCATTTTTTGTAAAAAAAAGATCCTTTTTGACATCTAAAAATTTCATGAATCTCAACCTCTATACCTTTAAATTAAGATATTTTTTTAAAGAATCATAGTTAGTTTTAAGCCTCTTGTTTAATTCAAAACGTGCTTTTGGAAATTTTGCCAAATCCTTAGAAACAGCACCTAAAAGCTTTCTGCCATTTTCTAGGTCTTTAAGGTGAATTTTTTCTGGGACAGGGCCATTGGGACCTTGATTATGGTAATTGGCAAGGGGAACAGCAAGTCCCATAGTTTTAAAACCTGCCTGAGAAAGGGCTGTTGCCTCACAGGATCCTCCATCCATAAGTTTTTTTTGAAAATTAAAACTTTTATCTTTTTTCTTTAAAGCTTGTGCACAACTTTGCATAAAAAGACTAAAATCCCTATCAAATAGGGTTGTGGCATCTCCCAAGCGAATCACAGGTCCATGACCTAAAAGGGCTCCGGGAAGAGTTCTTGATGCTTCTAGTGAAATCACAAGCGTTTCAGGAGAAAGAATTCGAGAGCGCATCAAATGCATACATCCAATAAAGCCAACTTCTTCAGCCCTAGTAAAAACAGCAAGCACATTTTTTTTACGATCATCTAAGATAGCACCAAGAGCCATAACACAGCCGGCAAGGTCATCGGCACACTTTGTAGAAATCAAATTGTTTTTAAGCTGAAAGCCGTCAAAATCAAAAGCCCCCCAGTAGGATTTTTCTTTTAAAAGAGGCCTTTGGGTTTGGATTTCAAGCAATACCCCTTTTTTGGAATTTCCTTTTTTTTCTACTTTTTTAATCTTTCCCTTAATATATTCTTGATTGGAGTCATAGCTCCAAATCCGAACGTTTTTGGATTCCATTTGCTCAAAAGGTGCTCCACCGAACCATTTTGCGAGATAAAGATTTTTTGTTTTTTGTTTTATAACATGTAAACCTGGGTGATCCGTATGAGCAAAAAAAGCAACTCGCCTTTTCTTTTTTAATTCTTGGGGAGTACGAACTCCTGCAATGACTTGACCTACAGAATCTGTAAAAAATGGAACATGGTTTTCTTTAAGTATGGTTTTAATTTCGTCTAATACAAATTTTTCATAAAAAGGAGCTGTGGGTTGGTTAAAAATTCGTTTCGTTAAATTGAGAGTCGTTTTATTTGATGATTTCATTTTAAAACCTTCTAGATAATGAATTAAAATCATAGTAGGATCTAAAAAAATAGCAATTTAAAAAGGTGATTCCTCATGGCCCATGTTCAACACTCAAGTGTTATCCCAATTCCCAAGCACGACCTTTATGAATTTTTATCAGATTATCGAAAAAGAACACGGATTATGCCACCAGATATTGTGTTAGAACTAACATCTCTTCCTCTTGATCTTAAAAAAGGTGTGGAGCACGAATTTAAACTGACACGCTTTGGATTGAGTTATTCGTTTTCTTTAATTGTTGAGTCTTGTGAGCAAGATCAATCCATTATTGAAAGAGCCCAGTTTAGCTATTTCGAAGAATGGGTTAATAGTATTCGTTTTGAAGATCACGGAGAAAAGGCCACACTTTTAACAAATGCAATTGATTACAAAATTCCATTTGGTGTTTTGGGAGCACTTGCAGATGATCTTTTTATTAAAAAAGACATGCAGAGAATTTTGGAATTTAGTCATAATAAAATAAAAAGTTTTTTTACGTGATTATAAAAAATAAAAAAAAGCCTGGGGTTAGCCAGGCTTTTTAAACCACTTACAAGGGATAATGGGAACTCTCTTAATATAGCTTTAACAAGCTTACGAGTCACCTAGACGTAGGTCTTAAAAAGATAAAATTTTATCTAAAGTTGTTCTAATGCCCATTGGACAATATCTGTTAAATTTTCTTCATCTTTTAACGCAGCGATTTCTTCTTTAAGGCTTGAAATCTTATAATGCACAGCAACTGTAATGGCATTTCTTTTATGGGCCCAGGGCTTGGCTCTTAGCATGGGGGTTGTTTTAAACATGTCTTTAATTTCAGCAGGTGTTGCTCTTAAGATCATTAAAATTTCTTTTGCAAGTTCAGGGGTTAGTGGAGGTTTTTCAAGTTCTTTTTTCATTTCTGTTTTATAAATTTTTTGATTCCATGGGCATACGGTTTGACAAAGATCACATCCATAATACCAACCTTCAAATTGATTTCGTAAATCGACGGGGGCAATTTTTTTGGATTCAATTGTCCAATATGAAATACATTTATTGGCATCAAGTCTTCTTGGTTCAAGAGCTCCCGTAGGACAGATATCAATACAGCGCGTACAAGTTCCGCATCGATCCGCATGGGGGTCAAGCTTTGCTTGAATAGAGAGGGTCGTATAAATTTCACCAATAAAAAACAAACTACCGGTTTTTTCGTTAAGTAGGCACGTATTTTTGCCAACCCATCCAAGTCCTGCTCGGTAAGCAAGGTCCCGCTCTAAAACAGGCTTTGAATCTGTAAAGGCAACAAACTCATGTTCGGGATATTTTTCTTTAAGCTCATGGCATGTTTGGTTGAGCTCGTCTTGCAGCCAAAAGTGGTAATCATCTTGTTTTGCATAAAGTGCTACTCGTAGATTTTTTAAAGGAAAATTTTCATCTTTTGGTGGAAAGTAGGATTTAGCAATAACAAAGGCAGATTGAGCCTTAGGTAAAAGAAGTTCTGGATTTTCTTTTTGTGGTATATGACGCTCAAGATACCCCATGTCAGCATTCATGTGTTGTGCAATCCAGCTCTTATAGATGGCCATATTTAAGGGGGTTTCTAATTTTGTCCATCCAAAATGATCATAATTTTTAAAAAAAGGAGCAAATTCGTTTATCTCATTCATCACTCATTGATATTGATCATCTTGAGCCAAACGTCAAATGCTGCTAGCCTTAAGAAAGATGAATATTTATGAAAGCCATCACCATTACAAAGAAGTCCTTGAAGTTTGTAAAAAATTAACATCTTCGGGCTTTATAGCTTGGTTTGCTGGTGGCTGTGTTCGAGATGCCATTTTAGGTGTTCAAGCAAAAGATTTTGACATTGCAACTAATGCAACACCAGAGGAGATTCAAAAAATTTTCCCCAATTCTTTAGATATTGGTAAACAATTTGGCATTATTATGGTGCCCTTTCAGGGAAGTTCTGGCGGATTTCAAGTTGAAGTGGCAACTTTTCGTAAAGACGGGGAGTATAAAGATGGAAGACGTCCTGAGGCCGTGACATTTACAAGCCCAGAAGAAGATGCAAAAAGAAGAGATTTTACAATAAATGCCTTATTTTATGATCCTTTATCCCACATTCTTTATGATTTTGTTGAGGGGAAAAAAGACATTTCGCTAAAAATTATTCGTGCAGTGGGAGATCCCAATTTACGATTTGAAGAAGACAAACTACGAATGTTAAGGGCTGTTCGTTTTTCTGCTCAATTAGATTTTGAAATAGAGCCTACCACACTAAAGGCCATTCAAAAAAAGAGACAAGAAGTTTCTGTTGTTTCTAAAGAAAGAATTTATCAAGAACTTACAAAAATGATGTTGTCTCAAGGTCTTTTAAAAGGCCTTGAGTATTTACGCGACACAAGACTCCACGAAGTCATCTTTGAAAACTTTAAGCAGTTTAAAGAGTTTGAAGGCAGATTTCAAAAATCAATGCAGCTTTTAAAGAATTTTAAAAATTTAAATGAAATTTCGAGATGGTCACTTTTTTTTCATCCATTTTTTGAAAATACTTTTAATTCTTTAGGAGCTATCGAAACCTTTATGCAAGAATATAAGTTTTCAAGTTCTATGATTAAATCTGTCTTAAAGAACTTTGATCTTATGAAATGGATGGAAACCTTTTCTTCAAAAAGAAAAGGAGAGATATTGGAGTTTATTTTTTCTCATGAGGGAAAAGAATTTTTAACCTACTTTGCAGAGCTTACTCCAGCTCCACAAGATCTTGAAAAATTGGGAAAAATTATTGAGTTAAGAAGCTTATATAAAGAATTGCCTAAGCCCCTGATAACGGGAGATGATCTCATTCAAATGGGGCACAAACCGAATACAGAATTTAAAAAAATTCTCAAATCGATTTATTATCATCAACTTGAAAACAAAATATCGAGCAAAGAAACTCTTTTGAACTGGACCAAGAACCAGAAGTTTTAATTTTTTTATAGATAGACTTTAGTTTTAAACTCGACTCGACGAGACGTTAGGTACTCGAACAAAGGTCTTAAGGATAAGATCTTACCCTATATCCCTTTATCCTAGGCTCTCCATACGGAGAGCCTTTTTTTATGACCAACGTCTTATTTTCTTAAACCTTCATCTAGTTTTTGTTTAGATCAACGTCGATCCTATCAAGGTCCATCATTCTTTAGTCGAAACAGTAACTGGATAATGGGGGAGTTATGAAACATCATGTTCTTGTCATAAGTCTACTGATCTTAAGTGCATGTTCAGATATTAAATTGTCAGGACTTCGACCACAGCCAGTGAATTCTACAAGTGTCGGTAGCTTTTGTACCTATGATCCAGAAGAAAAAATGTCTTATACCAATTACATGTTCATTATTGATTATTCCGCTAGTAATAGGGATACAGATAACAAACGCGTCCGCATACAAAAGGCAATTAAGTTCTATCAAGAAAAGAAAGATCAGCCCTATACAAGGTGGGGCGCCCTCATGTTTGATGAAAAATCAAGAGCAGCAATTTATCAAACATCAAATCAAGAACCTATTTTTTCTGATGATCCTGCTGTTGTGGACCAAGGAATGCAAAGGCTTCAAAGTGAAAGCCAAGATGGCTCTTCAACAAATTATAGCTCAGCAATTGATATGGCCAATGAAGCCATTACGAAAGATGTTCAAGCAAATCCGAGCCGAGAAGATTTTTATGTCATATTCTTTTTAACAGATGGTCAACCCAATTCTGGAACCACAAGTACAGATGGACTCGTTGCTCGTGTTAAAGATCTTGTTGGGATTCGCCCAGGACATATCTTTTTTAGCGCCGCTTACTATGGTGGCCAAGGTGATCCTCAAAAATTACGTAAAATGGCAGAATCTGGTGGCGGTAAGTTTATGGTAATTGATAAAGCAGATGATCTTGATTTCTCTGGCCTTATTCCAGATGGGCCACAAAAAGAGGCCTGGGTTTTAAAAAAGGATTCTCTCTTGGTTTATAATCTTAATACTGCAATATGTGAACATCCTGCTCCAGGACACGGTTCACCTGGAGATTTTGGAGCAGACTCTGATGGTGATGGTGTTTGTGATGATGATGAAATTTATTATTCACAAAAATTTGGCTGGAAGCTTGATCCTACCAAAAGATCGACTCCACAAGTTGATCCTAAAACGGGTGCACTAAAAAATCTTGTTTATTCTGATTATTTTATACTCTTACAAAACAAGGGAACCGTCATTTTGCCACCATGTGATCCTGTTGATACCATAGATGACGACTTTGATTTATTAAATACATGTGAAGAACGTTTTATTCGAAACGCAACACCTTACGGAACAAAGTATAAAGACTTTGAGTGGAAGTCTGGTAACCCAAAAGATCCTGATACAGATAACGATGGAATTTTAGATGGGCTAGAGGTTGTTCTTTTTAGATCTCATCTTGGATGGGCCATGGATGATCGCGTTTCATTGCCATGGTCAGGAGAGAACATCAGTGCTCTTAAAAAAGTACAAATGCATAAAAATCCACTGATGCCAGATAGAAGCCCAGCCTATGATACTGAGATCACAGAAATTGGAACCCAAAATGGAAAAACTTGTTATTCATTCAAACAAAGTATTTTGCCACTTTATCCTGTCTATGATGTTCGATCACAAGATGTTCATCCGTTTTTAACAAGAGCTCCTAAAACCAATAAGGTTATGGTTTATTTTATGCAAAATAAATTTAGTGATCCCAACGGTAAGGGAATTTATATGTATAGTGTTCAAGAGCTAAAAGTAGATCAATCTTATCAAGGTGGTATTGGCTTACCGGCAGGTCTTCAGATTAACGATAGTGTTTTTAAACCCTACGAGACCTATATAAAATTGGATACTCCCTAAAGAAGGGTTCCTCTTAAGATGAGACTTGCAACGGTAAAATAAATAATAAGGCCTGTGACGTCCACAAGTGTTGCAACAAATGGAGCACTGGCAGAGGCTGGGTCAAATTTAAGAAATCTCAAAAGAAATGGCAGCATACTGCCAGCCAAAGTTCCCCACAAAACAATACCAATAAGACTACACGCAACAGTAATAGCAACAAGAGCATCATGAATACCATAATTTGCCCAACCAAAATGTGACCAAATTAAAATTCTAAAAAGACCTACTAGCCCTAAGATTGTTCCTAATGCAAGACCAGAGGAAAACTCTCTAAAAAAGACTCGCCACCAGTCTTTTATTTTAACTTCTCCAAGAGCCATAGCACGAATGATCAGAGTTGATGCTTGTGAGCCGGAGTTTCCTCCACTGCTGATGATAAGAGGTAAGAAGAATGCTAAAACTACGGCCTGCTCAATTTCTGCTCCATAGTGCCCCATGGCCGTTGCCGTAAAAAATTCGCCAATAAAAAGAACCAAGAGCCAACCCGCACGTTTTCGGATCATGCTTAAAAAGTTGATTTTAAAATAAGGGGCATCAAGAGCCTCAACACCACCAAATTTTTGAATATCTTCAGTAGCTTCTTCTTGAACCACTTGGACCACGTCATCAAGGGTAATGATACCCTTCATGTGGCCCTCTTCATCCAAAACTGGTAAAATAGTAAGATCGCTGTTTGAAAAAACACGAGCTATCTTTTCTTGGTCTAGGTGTTCCTCGACATAAACCACTTGGGGGGTTTTGATCATGATATTTTCAACAGACTCAAGAGGAGGTGAGGACAAAAGCAATCTCAAAGAAACAACACCTAAAAGCTTTTGATGTTGATCTAAGACGTAGGCTGTATAAATGGTCTCAATTTCTTCTCTGGTTTGGGCCCTTAAATAACGAAGAGCTTCTTCAACTGTCATTTGAGGTCTTAAGCGTACAAAGCGGGGATTCATAAGACCACCGGCTTTATCTTCAGAATAAGCCATCAAAGCTAAAACTTCAGCCTTAGTTTTGGGGTCAAGTAAGTTCACGATATCATTTCTGTTTTCTTCTGCTAGAGATTGAATAAGGTCTGCTGCATCGTCTGGGGCAAGAAGTCTAATCCACGATCTACGTTCACCCTTAGGGATTTCCAATAAAATCTCTGCCTGATCTTTTGGGGTAAGGAGTAAGAAAAGCTCTTCTCCTTGTGGACGGGTCAGAGAAAAGAAAGTTTCAAAATGTTCACTTGGAGCAAGAGACGACCATCTCTCTAAAAGAGCATGGATATCATCGAAGTTAAATTCTTCAAGTGTTCCTTTAAAAATTTGATCATCTGTCATGAATCACCACATAAAAGTTAAAAATAATGACAAATATTTATACAATGCCAACACTTAACCAAAATTCTTATGATTTGACATCAAGAATCCGCACCCTTAACCACTTTTTTTAATAAAAAACTGGACTCGATTTTGTACTTGAATATCTCGACAAGAGGATAGGTGGTATTTATGAGGATTCATAAATTTTTAATGGCGATAAGCTTATTTTTTTGGCTGCTTTCTATGACAGCTTGCTCAGATATTAAATTAGGAGCCATTTCACCTAAGGGGCCCCAAGTAGAAAGTCTTGGAACCTTTTGCACAAAAGATCCAGATGAATTAAACCGTTTTACAAAATTTTTATTTGTCATGGATAAATCGGGAAGCAATTCTACAACAGATCCAAATAATGTAAAAAGAGCCGGTAATATTGAAAGATATTATAATTCAAAGAAAAATGATCCCAACATTAAATGGGGAATGATTCGCTTTAGTGGTAATAAAAACGGTGTCAGAGCTCTTATTTATGATACGGATCCTAATAAAGCAATTTTTACTCAAGATGAAGGACTTGTAAATGATGGTTTAAATCGTTTACGAGAAGAAGACCTTGATGCAACACCTTATGATGGAGCATTGGGATTTACCAAACAAACAATTAAACAAGATATGGAAGAACACCCAGAAGAAGATAGTTTTTATATTGTTTTCTTTATTACTGATGGGGCCCCAACAAGTCCAACACTGCCAGGTGGCAAAGACTCTATTTTAGGAATGGTTGATGACATTGTAAGCGTTAAGCCTGGCTCGGTAATGCTTTCTACGGCCTTTTATGGTCCTGATTACCCCATGGGAGAAGACCTTTTACAAGAAATGGCAAATCGTGGTGGTGGGAAATACATTAATTTTAATAATACAGACGAAATTGACTTTGATAATCTTATTGTTGCTCCCGGAAAGGAACCGTGGAGACTTAAAAATTTTATAGTTTATAATACCAATAGTGCCATTTGTGAAGATCAGTACTACGGTATGGACTCTGATGGTGATGGTGTTTGTGATAAAGATGAGATCAAGTATGGTTTAAATCCACAAAAAAGATCAACTTATGATGATGGATATTCTGATTTCTTCTGGTTCTTGGTAAAAACAAACCAAATAGCCCCTGGAAATTTAACAGGATGCCCAGATTCTAAAAGAATTGATGATGATATGGACCTTCTGAATGACTGCGAAGAAGCCATCATGCGAAACATGAATCCATCGGGAACCAAAAGACGATCTGCTGATCCAAAGGACCCTGATACCGATAATGATGGAATCATTGATGGTCTTGAAACCGTTATTTTTAGAAACATGTTAGGAGCGCCACTTAATAACCAAGACGTTTTGATGGACTTAAATGGTATGGGTGTGAACGCTTATACTCAAATCTTCCAACATAAAAACCCACTTTACCCTAATCGCAATGCTCCGTCTTATGATACTTACGTGGAGTTCTCACATTTTACTGATAAAGGCCAGTCATGTTACACATTTAGGCAAAAGAATTTACAACTTTATCGAACTTTACCTGTAGCGGGTTCAGGTACCTTACCATATCAAATGGGTCATGATTCTTTTATCAACAGAGTTCTTGTTTATTTTATTCAAACAAAAAGTACAGACCCCAATGGTAAAGGAATCTATATGTACAGTTTTCAAGACTTAAAAGGCGATGCAGCCTATGACGGAACTCTTGGCACTGCAGCTGGCCTTGTTGTAAAAGATGGAGTCTTTACACCTTACGCTATTCCCAAACCTATCAATTAAAAATATAAATATTTTTTTTATTTCACATAAAAAATTTGGACTTTAGAATTTATATGGATTCCGATATACTCATTGTAGGTAGCGGGAGCCTCGTCATAATGACAAGTCAAGATATAGCAGAAATTAAAAAAGATCTTAGGGGAAAGGCCTCAAAGGCATATTCTTTATTTGTCATTATTCTTGGTATTTTGATGTTAGCCATTTATTTTTATAGTATGGGCGAGATTCATGCCGCCAATCGATTAGATCTTGATGATATCAATGTTAAGGGTGAACTTATCAATGACGATCGCCTTGTGATTTTAGCTCGTGATAAAAATGAACTTCGTAACTACGTTAAGTTTAGAACAAATTACAGGTCTGAAATGATCGAAGAACTTCCTCAACCAGCTCCGGGTGTAAAATACTAAACTTTAATTTGCAGAATCCCCACCACGAACAGCAAAGTTAATTCCTGTCCAACCTTCACTTATTAAAGTATTCATGACACGCTTAACGTAAATAATGGGAGTATTTACGTCAGCTTGAACGTTCACTTCGCCCTTAAAAGGTCTATCAGGATGAATTGTCTGATCTAAAATTCTCATTTGCTGTAATTTTAATCTTAGACGAGGCAGATTTTCGTCTTTTTCTTCTAAATAGACGGGATTGTCTCCTGTTTTTTCTGCTTCAAAGATGACAGCATCTTTTGTAACTGAGATCAATGGTAGACTTTCTAGTGGAGTTCCGTGATTCGCGGTTGGAAGTTTTACGTCTTTTGAAATAAAAAAGATTTCACCAGTGGCAGAAAAATTCATAATCAAAAATATAATAAGTACAGAAAACATATCAATCATGGCGGTTAGGGGAAGAGAAGGTTCGCCTTCTTTTTTATGCCCCCATAATTTCTCTCGCAACTTGTGTAAGTCATATTGAGGTCTAATATGATATCCGGGAGCTTTTATTATCCTTGCAACAGAACCTTTTACAAAAGCCATAAAATCCTTTATTGAGTATTCACTCCAACATCTGGAAACCCTTCTCCAACAAGGAGATCAAAGGTTTGTATCATTTGATTATAGACGATGTGATTTTCGGTGTTCAAAATAACATCTTTTTTATTGGGATAACGAGACTTCCAAAGATTTATTACTTTAATCATTTTTTCTGTATCGATTTGCTTTTGAATAGTTGGAATCTTATAAGTCTTTTCAGCTAGAACACGACCACCTTGG
>JBDHWX010000041.1:0-11404 GCA_039810365.1 Bdellovibrionales bacterium
TCTCCGACCAGTCTCTCCGAGACGGTCTCATCAATTTCAAACTTCAGCTTCCCTGCGCACTTTCCGTCCGCAAGAACCCGCGAAATCGAAAATCTGACGTTTGCCTTCACTCCGTCAAGTCTATCCACCGCCTCCGTGAGATCCTCAAGAAGACGATAAAACAGATTTTTATAAAGAGGACCTAAACGACTAATGACCCCAAAATCCATAAAACTTCGTGGAGTTCGCCAAAACAATCTTAAGAATATCGATGTCGACATTCCCTTAGGAAGCCTAACGGTTGTTTGCGGACCTTCTGGCTCCGGCAAAAGTTCTCTTGCCTTTGAAACTCTTTTTGCCGAAGGACAGCGCCGCTATATCGAAAGCATGTCTTCTTATGCCAGACAATTTTTAAATAAAAGTCCACAGCCCGATCTTGATGAAATCGAAAATATCCCGCCCGCCATTGCCATAGAACAAAAAAACACAGTTAAAACCTCTCGCTCGACTGTTGGCACTGTAACTGAGATCATTGATTACTTGCGACTTCTTTATGAAAAAATTGGTGTCCCCTGTTGTCCAAATGGCCACGGGCCTGTGGAATCAGAAAGCGTTACTTTTGTCACCGATAAAGTTTTAAAAGAATGTCTTGGTGAACGTGGCTATATTCTTGCTCCCGTCACAGCACAAGAACGTATTGCTAGTGGAAAAAAGCTCTTAGCTCTTTTATTGCAAGAGGGTTACTTAAGAATATTTTATAAAAATGAAGTTAAGGATTTAACTCCCAAAACTGTTCTTCCTAAAGAAGATTTTGAAATTGTGGCAGACCGCATCGCTTTTAACAAAGAAGAGCAGGCTCGGGTTTCGGATTCTATTCAGCAGGCCTATCTTATTTCTAAAAAATTAAATAAAAATTTTTCTGGTGGGCACGCCAGAATTTTTTTACTCAATGAAAAATCCTTTCGTTTTAGCGAAGAGCGCTCTTGTAACGAATGCGGCTTTACGTTTCCACAGATTACCTCAAGACTTTTTAGCTTTTCTTCTCCTATTGGCGCTTGTCCGCAGTGTAACGGCTTTGGAAATACCCTTGAAATTGATGAAAATAAAGTAATCCCAAGCCCCTCTCGCTCTCTTGCTGAAGGCTGTATCCAACCATTTGCAATGCCCTCTGCTGCTCAAGATCGTCGTGATCTTAAAAAGTTTTGTTTAAAACACAATATCGACATGAATACGCCATGGAACGATTTGCCTGTTGCCCAAAAAAAAATGATTTGGAATGGTCATAAAGATTTTTATGGTGTTCTTGGACTTTTTGAATATCTGGAAACCAAAAAATATAAAATGCATGTGCGTATTTTTTTAGCCCGTTACAAGTCCGGAAAAACCTGCACTCTGTGTAAGGGAACAAGACTTAAGCCAGAAGCCCAACATATTTTGATTAACGAAAAATCCATTATCGATATCTCTTGTTTGCCCGTTGAAGATATTTTAAGTTTTCTTAAAAATATTCAACTTACCCCCCAACAAAAAAAAACAACCGAAGAAATTTTAAAACAGCTTCTCTCGCGACTTGGTTTTTTAATGGATGTGGGAGTGAGTTATCTCACCTTAGATCGTGCAACGCGCACCCTTTCTGGCGGAGAGTATCAACGCATCAATCTTGCAAATCAACTCGGCATGGGGCTTTCGCAAACCCTTTATGTCTTAGATGAACCCACTGTAGGGCTACATCCGAGTGACAATGACCGTCTTATTAAAATTTTAAAGGATCTCAAAAATTTGGGAAACACTCTTGTAGTTGTCGAACATGATAAAGAAGTCATTCGTCAAAGTGATCGCGTTATTGAGCTGGGCCCTGGGTCTGGTCATCTTGGCGGACAAATTTTATTTGAAGGAAAAACTCTTGATTTTATCGAAGACAAAAAATCTTTGACATCTCATTACCTAAGAGACGACTTAAACAAGACTCTTTATAACCCTCGCCCCGTAGATCTTGACACTTACAAATATAAAATCGAACTTTTTGGTTGTAAGGGACACAATCTTAAAAATCTTGACGTTGTTTTTCCCCTAAGAAGATTTGTTGCTATCACTGGAGTTAGTGGATCTGGTAAAAGTTCACTGATCTCACAAACCCTTTATCCTCTTGTTTTAGAGCATCTCGAAAATGAAGTTCAAGAAACGCTAGAGTACAAAAGAGTTACGGGATTAGATTTTGTTTCAAGTGTCGTTATGATTGATCAAAAACCCATTGGCAAAAGCTCTCGCAGTAATCCTGCCTCTTACATGAAAGTGTTTGAAAGCATTCGAGAAATTTTTGCAACAACAGAAGACGCAAGAGAGCGCAATCTTGGCCCCGGATATTTTAGTCTTAATGTAGAGGGTGGAAGGTGCCCCGATTGTAACGGTGAGGGACATCAGGTTATTGACATGGCTTTTATGGACGATGTCGTGTTAAAGTGTGAAACCTGTAATGGCAAACGTTATCGAGCCGAAGCCTTAGAAATCGAATATCGCGGAAAAAATATTTACGATATCCTTAATCTGACTGTAAGCGAGGCCATGGATTTTTTTGTCAACTACCCGCAAATTCGAAGGGCCTTGATGTATCTTAAAGAGGTCGGTCTTGATTATTTAACGCTTGGTCAAAGTGCCAACACCATGAGTGGCGGAGAGTCTCAACGCCTTAAAATTGCAAAAGAGCTAACCAAAGCTCAACACGCTAACACGCTTTATATCTTAGACGAACCCACAACGGGGCTGCACCCCAAAGAAATAGATCTTCTTTTGCGTGTTTTAAATAAGTTAATTGATGCGGGAAGCTCTGTAATCGTGATTGAACACAATATTGATGTGATCCGGCAAGCAGATTACCTGATTGAGCTTGGCCCCGAGGGAGGCAAAAAGGGTGGAAAAATTTTATTTCGCGGAACGCCCCAAGAGCTTTCCCAGAAAAAGAATGTTCCAACAGCGCCCTATCTTAAACCGTTTTTTAAAAAGTCGTAGCCTTATCTCTCGCTTTGGCCGTGACTCTATTTTCTTTTTGATATAATTCTGAAAAGGCATGATCGAGATTCGATACCTTCTACCATATATTAAAAAACACCTTTGGCTTATCAGCTTTATTATTTTAATGGCTCTTATTACTTCGGCTTGTGAAACCTCGCTTGCCATGATTGTGAAACCTCTTTTTGATAAGGTGTTTGAACAAAAAAATGCAGACCTAAGGTTTTTGTTTAGCGCCTCCATTGTTGCCATTTATTTTGTTCACGGAATCACTCGATTTTTACAGCAATACAACACAAGAATGGTTGGCGAATACGTTTGTGCCGATTTGCGGCTCGACTTACAAAAAAAGTTTATGTCGTTAAATTTAACCTATCACTCGCAAAATCCACCGGGAGTTTTGCTCAGCAAAACCCTCAATGATATTAATTTTATTCAAGATGGCCTTGGGAGAATTTCTAGTATTTTGATTGATCCTATTACCATTGTCTTCTTGTTTGCCTGGCTTATTTATCTTGATTGGAAGCTCACACTTTTAATTTTTGTCGTAGCTCCCATCATTGTTCTTGTGCTGAAACAAATTTCCAGAAGTGCCAGAAAATATGGAAACAAGCAGCAAACCATTTTGGAACGAGTCACAACTATTTTTAAAGAAACTTTTGATGGTATTCGCATTATTCAATCTTTTAATCTCGAAAAAGCTTCAGCCCTCAGACTACTAAAAAGTATTTCTGAGTACTTGGATTTACGTAAACTTATTATTGCAAGAGAAGAATCTGCTGGTCCCATCAACGAATTTATTGGAGCGATTGCAGCCGCATGTGTGCTTTACTATATGGCAACCCTTATCATTGGAGGATCTTACACAACAGGCTCTTTTATGTCTTACATGGTGGCTTTGGCCGTCATGCAAAAGCCTATCAAGTCTCTTCAAGATACCGTTGTGCGAACCCAGGTGATGCTTGTTGCAACCAGCCGCGTATTTGAAGTTTTTCATAATACAAGCGTCGTTTCGGAAGAAGAAAACGCAATTTTATTTCCACGTAATTTCCATGATATCGAATTTAAAAATGTTTCATTTCATTATTCTAAGGAATCTCCTGTTTTAAAAAATATTAATTTACAAATAAAGCGTGGTCAGGTCATTGCCCTTGTCGGAGAGTCGGGTTCGGGAAAATCAACTATCGTCAATCTCCTAGAAAGATTTTACGAACCCACAGGTGGAGAAATTCTTGTCGACGGAAAGAATATTCGAAACTTTAGTCTCTATGATTTAAGAAAAAATATTGCGCTCGTGACTCAAGATGTTTTTTTGTTTAATGAATCTGTCGAAGCCAATATCCGCATGGGACAGGTGGGTGAGCCCTCTATGAGTATTCTTGAGGCATCGAAAAAGGCTAATGCCCATGACTTTATTTTACGAGCAAAAAATGCTTATGAAAGCTTTGTTGGAGACCGTGGCGCAAAATTTTCTGGGGGAGAAAAACAACGCATTAGTATTGCAAGAGCTATTTATAAAGATGCACCCATCTTAATTTTAGATGAAGCCACAAGTGCTCTAGATTCTCAAAGTGAACAAGAGGTTCAAAAAGGTATTGAGGCTCTCATGCAAGGGCGAACCGTTCTTGTGATTGCCCATAGGCTTTCTACGGTTTTAAATGCCGATCGCATTTTAGTTTTAAAAAATGGAGAAATTGTAGAATCTGGAACCCATAATGAGCTCATCGAACAAAAAGGTGCTTACTACAACTTCTACCAGCTCCAGTCTTTCTCCTAAAAGGTGCCAGCCGCTTTTTGGGTAACAAAACTCTCGCCGTTATATTTATCAAAAGGAAAATCAACTACTTGTAAAAAGACAACTGGTACTTTTGCCCAAAAAGCGGCTGGCACCTTTTTAGTAAATAATTTGATTCTGGTATTGGGCGTTTTCCTCGACAAGGCAATCATCTAAAATGACAACGTTCTTTAACAAACTTTTTTCTTTAATTGTGACATTGTTTCCCGCAACAACAAAACCTTCGAGTTGTACACCGTGGAAGAGTTTAAAATCTCTTCCAATAAATAAGTTCTTTAAATTGGGCTGATTTTCCATTTTTAAACTTGTAGAAAAATCATTGAGTCGTGATTGTGGCGTATACTTCTTTAAAAGACTTACAAGATATTGATACTTTTCTTCTTTAAAATATTGCAACAGTGTTTTTGTTGTCTGAACAAAATCTTTTTCATTTCCCGTTTCAAAGAATTCGCCATTTGTTTTAGATATCGCAACCCTTTCTCCAGCTTTTATAGCCGTCCTTAAGGTATCAAAAAGTTCCGATGGCCCCTGTGGCAAATATTTAAATATTTTTTGAGATAAAATGCGAAAGCCCGTAAAGTGATATCCACGAACGGCTCCGTCTGGTTTTGTTTTTCCCATATCAAGAACATTATCGTTTTTATCTACCCAAATGCCTCCAAATTTTTTCCCCACATCGGGGTGGTCCGTTACGACCAATGTGCAAATGGCCTTTTGTACTTGGTGGATATGCTCCGCCCCCTCTCTAAAATTATGATCTGTTAAAAAAATGCTATCGCCGTTAGCAACCCAAAAATTTTCTTCTTGTAAATGGGCGTGGGCATTGGCAATACCTCCGCCCGTACCCAAAACCTCTTTGCCATCTGAAACAAAAAGAATATCTTTTTTAAGCCGACTCAAGATCTTTTTTAATTTTTGTTCTAAGCAAAATGTGTTTGCTACGATATCTGCTTTTTCAAAATATTGTTGAGAATAAAAAAACATGGGAACGTTTAAAACGCCAAGAGCTGGTTTTGGAATTTTATCCGTAATCGGTTTTAATCTTGTTCCAAGGCCAGCAGAAAGAACAAAAAGTTTCATGTGTGTCTACTTTTATTCGTCGGTGAATGTTTTTTCAAAAATCTTATACTTTTCAAGAATTTCTAAAAATTGAGGAAACTGATTTGTTTTCTGTAAGCTCTCTCGAACACGCAAGAGGGTATGTTTAATATACTTTAAATAGCGCGTATCTTTTCTTAATACATAAAAACTTGCAAAGCTACCACACGCCTTAAAACATCTTTGAATGCTCTGAATTTCGTAAATCCTATAAAAATCTTGAAGATCATTTATGGGCTTATAAATTCGCGATCTCTCAGAAAGATAATACTGCAAAACTTTTTTGGCGATATTTTCGTTTATGTCCACATAAGAGTCCTTAACAAGACTCACGAGATCATATTGGATTGGCCCAAGGCGTGCATCTTGAAAATCAATGACTCGCACCTTGCCAAATTTAATCATAATATTGCGCGAATGATAATCTCTGTGAGAAATAAATTTCTCTTCTTTATCTAAAGCTTTACAAATCTCGAGATAACACTCCTGCAGGGCCTTGGCCTCACCGCTTGAAAATTTAAAACCGCAAAGATCCTCTAAAAGATTTTTGTTTGCATAGTTCATTTCCCAAAGGAGTTTTTCTGTATCGAATTGAACTTTAAAGGCATAGCAATTTGCTTTATCAAGAGACGCCTTATAATGAATTTTTATCAACTCGTCTATGGCAAGCTTGTAATAAGGCAGTATGAGTTCTTGATTTTGATTCTCCCAAAACTTTCTTTCAAGTGTTAAATCGCCAAGATCCTCTTGCAAGAGCAAACCCTCTTGGGGAGAAGATGCAATAATTTGAGGTGTGTGGATTCGGTGTTTTTCAAAGTGCCTTAGAACGCTTAACAGAGGATATTCTTCGACATTTGCGCTAAAGGGCTCCCATACCATTAAGACGTAGGACTTTTCATCTAAAACGATTCGATAATATTTTCGCGAAGAAGCGTCTCCCGCAAGCTGATATACTTGGAATCCTTTTGTTGCAAGAGTTGTCGCAACAAAATTATAAAACTTTAAGCTCTGGGCCTTATCGTCCGTAATGAGGGTCATGGGTTTATGCTGGCAGAATTTTTTTAAAAAAACAAGAACTTAGTGGGTCAGGGTTTCGCCGTCTTTTAAGAGAAGACTGCAAAAATCCTTAAGGCCGCGACCCGAAGCAAGCGTCATATGAAACTTTTTAAGCTGTTCAAGTTGTTGTGGCAAAAGATTTTTTTCTGTCTCGATTTCCGCAATGGTTTTCTGTGATGACAAAACCAAAAATGGATATTTTGTAGACGAGTAATTATGGATGTATTCAAACACCTGTTCTCTTTCTTTTTCTGAAAGATCTAACACCTCTGGAATAAAAATCGTCACACGCCCAAGCCCCGGCAAGTGATCTGAAAAAAGCTGTGAGCTAAAGTCTAAAACAGAATAAGGAACAAAAGAGTTTCGTTTAAGAAGAGAATGTATGTCAAAAGCAATTTCTCGTGTTTGAGTGTAGTCTCCGCCCGTTAAAAATAGCGCCTGACGAAATCGGCTATTGTCCTCGAGGGCTGTAAACTCCGACTCACTGTCTGGCTCTTCAAGCAAAAAGCTAGAAAAATTATTTCGAAAAAGTGGAATAACATTTTGAGTATTAAGAACGCCACTCAGACATGACTCTTCGATCTTAAGACGACGAAGTGATTCTTTTTTGATAATAAAATCTTTAAGGGTCGTCTCAATAAAAAGTTGAATCTCTTCAAAGTCGTTGGGATTGATTTGAGAGTTTTCTTTGACCACAACGGTGCCAAATAGATGATCGTCAATGTAGATTGGAATTATGATTTGTCCTTGTGCGATCACAAATTGCGCGCCAAAATTTCTTTCAATGATTTCAAAAACAGAACTTTTGGGTTCTGCGGCCTGGGCCGAGGGGGCTGATTCCCGCTTAACCAGCTCTTGATTGTAATAGTGAAACTCAACTGAGCAGCCATACCTCTGCTCCATAATTTTTGAGACCCTCACTGTTGCATCAAAAATATTCATTCTTCTCCCTAAAAACCCAAGCGGCACACTTACAAATATATTGTTGTTATTCAAATTGTGTGCCGATTAAGAAAAGGGAGATGATTTTGCTAGCCTCTTCTATCTTATTGATTTTTATTGTATTTTTTATTGTAAAAAAGAAATGTCGATGATCTTTTCACCGCCATTCATGACAAACTTTTTTCTTTTTATGAAAAAGGTACCTGCTTGTTTTTTGACCCCCGCCGCGTCATCCAGAGCAAAAGATACACTTTTATACCGGGGTTGACGCGGCGGGGGTCAAAAAACAAGCAGGTACCTTTATTATTTTACGAGGCGGCGCTTGTCGAGGCCGTATTTTTCGACCTTCATGATAAGGCCAGCTCTAGAGATTCCAAGCTCTTTAGCAAGTTTGGATTTGTTCCAGCCCGTTCTACGTAAACCCTCACGGATCATCTCAATTTCAAGTTCTTCAAGAGCATCTTTGAGCTTGCCGTGCAATCTTGCCCCTTGAACTTTTGATTTATTTTCGTCATTTAAAATTCTGCTCGAAAGCATTTCTGCTGCAATCTTACTTTCGGAACCAGCAAGAACAACAACTCTTTCAATTTCGTTTTGAAGTTCACGAATATTTCCCGGCCAGCTGTAGTCATAAAATTTCTCAAGAGCTCTTTTTGTCATTACCTTTTTTTCTGTGCCTGGAACATGTGATTTTTCTAAAAAATATTCTATCAATAGCGGAATATCTTCTTTTCTTTCACGAAGAGGTGGCACACGAAGGTTAATCACATTTAATCGATAGTAAAGATCTTCTCTAAAGGTTCCCTTTTCGACCATGTCTTTTAAATCTCTGTTGGTTGCCGCAATAATTCTGGTATCAATTTTTTTTACTTCTGTGGCACCAACGGGAATAAACGTTCCCTCTTGCAAAACACGCAAAAGCTTAACTTGCATTGTGGGAGAGGTATCTCCAATTTCATCAAGAAAAAAAGTTCCTCTGTTGGCCTGCTCAAAAAGACCCTTTTTGTCTTTAATAGCTCCTGTAAACGAACCCTTTACGTGACCAAAAAGTTCTGACTCTAAAAGATTGTCATTAAAAGCAGAACAGTTTTGGATAACAAAGGCTTTATCTTTTCTTGGCGAATTATAATGAATGGCCTTTGCAATAAGCTCTTTACCCGTACCATTTTCTCCTTGAATCAAAACCGTACTTTCTGCGCTTCGAATTTTATCTAAAAGCGCATACATTTCTTGCATTGGCTTAGATTTTCCAATCATGTTGTCGTACTTGTAACGAACGCCGAGTTCATTATTCAGCTCTGTAATTCTGTGTTCGCGAGATGTGATTTCTAAATGGAGCGTTACAATTTCTTGTGCCACAAGCTCAACAAGTTCAAAAAAGTGTTGGCGATCATCGTCTTTAATGTAGCGCAGTTGTGGTAAGGCTTTGTCAATTAAATCTGCTGATGCTCCAAAAGCAGCAAAGCGCTCACGCACATCTGCCATGCGGCTTCCCTCTTGGTTTTTAAAAAAACCAAGCACAGTAACTGTGCCTACAAAGTCATTTTCAATATAAATAGGAACAACGGCTGCATCAAAACCTGCCAAGTCCCATTTTTTCATAACATAGCGGTTTCCAGAAGCACGAATGTCTTCCATGGTTTTATTGATAAATTCTGTGAGGTTTTCAATGGCTGATTCTTTTTCAAATAAAAACTTAACCAGAGGGTTTTTGATGGCTAATTTTTCTGGGTGAAACCCGCGAAGCGCACCCCTGTCATCTGTAAATACAGTTTCAACGTTCCACCAAGTATTTAAAATTTGCTTTAACTTTTTAATAACATGTATGTGCTCAAACTCATCCCAATTGATCATTTTATAACTCCTCAAAAAACTGTCTAAGTTCTTATCGTCAAAACTTTATACAACTTAAAATTTTTTAAGGATTGTGTCTCATTTTGAGGTACCTGCTTGTTTTTTGACCCCCGCCGCGTCAACTCTCGCCTAGGCCTGTTATTTTGCTGCAAAAGATATAACGCTCACAGTAATAAAAAAAGCCGTCTGAAGCCTAAAGATTGAACCTGGCTCTTTTGCCCAAAAAGCGGCTGGCACCTTTTAGGGGTGGAGGGATGGGGCTTGGGATTCGTAGCGACGGTGGATCATTTTAAAAAGATCGTCTTGAGCAACACCAATGGAATCTGATCCGTTTTGTTTTTGCAATCCCGAAACATCTCGACCCGCTTGGTTTTTTTGATCCATCATAGACTTAAGATAGGCGTTCATATCAAAACCTTTGCCGTCGTCATAGCCTTTAGCTTTTTTAACGCGAAGGCCTCCGCCACCACCATCATCATAGCCAAAAGAGCCATAATTATTGTTGGCTTTTTTATCTGCTTGTTCAATGGAGGCAATAAGATCGTCACTTGCGCCAAGAGATCTTAAGCCTTCTGCAGAACTAAAAGTGCTCGCCGGAACACTTCTACCGTCTGGCATATTTACTGAATTTGTTTTTGGATTATATGTATAGCCTTTTTCTTTGAGGTCTTTTATTGCGTTTGTAGCTATGTTTAAAGCGTGTTGTTCGTCTGGGGTTAGATCTGTACCCGCACCCGGATTACCGCCCGGAGGTGTTCCATAACCGGGTCCTGGGCCGCCGCTGCCATTGCAATCATCACTTGTACATTTTGTTTGATCTGCAATTTTTTTAGATTTGTGACTTGCTGTGAGCATCTGAACACTTTGTACTGCCGTAAGGGCGGCCATTCCACAAAAGACAGCCGAACCAAAACCACTTGTGCATGCCTTTAAGAGCCCCTCTTTTGCTGGACATCCGGGGCTCCCTTTTTGTAAACAGTTGACGTTTTCAAACGTCCCGCCAAGTGCTGTACACGCCGCTTCAGATGCGACTATACTTGTGACAGGTGTTCCATACATCCCCGTTGTATGACATAAAAAACTCGATTGTGCCATGCTAATGTTCGAAGATACCAACATCGCAAATAAAGAAATCAAAAACTTTTTTAAAAACACAAAAGCTCCTTTACGGCATTAGCTCCGGTCTTTTTTGGTTTAACTTACGAGTAATTTTCTGAAAGTTGGTTAAGCCATTGGCACTTGTAATGGAGCTATCAGCATACCCAAGAGCACTTGCTGGGTTTCTTCTTGGATCATTTTTTTGTCCGGGCAAAAAACTTCTTAAATCAATTCCAGAACCAGAATCTCCGCCTCGCCCACTGCCACCACCGGCTGTACCGTAACCACCGCCTCCACCGCCATAACCAAAGCCACCGCCACTAGCACCACCATAGCCATTTAAAATATCTTTATCTTTTTGTTCATCTGTTGGGGCGCGATTATCTGAACCCGCAATGGGAAAACTGCTGCCACCACCAAGCCCACCGCCGCCATAGCCTCCGGCGCGAGTATCGTTATTGGCGCTTGAACCTCCGGGTTTATTATCTAGTTGACCAAATTCATCTCCACCTAGATTGCCACCTAGTTGAGGAAGACCATCTGTTACCGTTGGGTTAGGCGGGTCTATAATATTGC
>JBDHWX010000042.1:0-11337 GCA_039810365.1 Bdellovibrionales bacterium
AAAATGATGACGTCTTGTTTTTAAGAGAAGAAGATTTTTTTGGAAAAAAAGAACATGTTCAAAGAATTCCTAAAAAAACAACGGCATATTCTAAGTCTGTTATTTTGTCAGACTTGCGTGTGGGTGATCTTGTAACCCATTCCGAATTTGGCGTTGGCGTTTATGAGGGGCTTAAAACCATGGCTCTCAACGACGTTCAAAATGAATTTGTGCAGCTTCGCTATCAAGATGACGCAAAACTTTATTTGCCCGTCTATCGAATTAACCTAATTCGAAAATATTCTGGCGTTGCCCCCATTGATAAATTAGGCACGCAAGCTTGGAACAAAACAAAAATTAAAGTCAAAAACCATCTGCGAGATGTCGCCGCTGATCTTTTAAATCTTTACGCCAAGCGATCGCAAAGTGTTCGAGCACCCTTTAGTGCTCCAGATCTAGACTTTAAAACTTTTGAGGGACAATTTCTTTTTGATGAAACCGAAGATCAGTTAAAAACCATTGATTCTATTTTAGAAGACATGCAGAAAGAATCTCCCATGGATCGACTTGTTTGTGGGGATGTTGGTTTTGGAAAAACCGAAGTGGCCATGCGTGCCGCATTTAAGGCCGTACAATGTCAAAAGCAAGTGGCTGTCCTTGTTCCAACGACGATTTTATGTTTTCAACACTACGAAACTTTTAAAAAGCGTTTTGAATCTTGGCCCATTCGGGTTGAAATGCTTTCAAGATTTATTTCTGCAACCAAGGCGCGCACTATTATCAAAGATATCAAGGATGGAAAAGTTGATATTGTTATTGGAACCCACAGACTCTTAAGCAAAGACATGCAATTTAAAAATTTAGGACTTTTGGTGGTTGATGAAGAACATAAGTTTGGCGTAACCCATAAAGAAAAAATTAAAAAATTAAAATCTTCTGTAGATACCATTGCCATGTCGGCAACACCTATTCCAAGAACTCTGAACATGAGCCTTGTTGGGATTCGCGATTTAAGCTTAATCAATACTCCTCCGCAAGATCGGCTTCCTGTTCGCACCTTTATTTGCAAATTTGACGATAGCATTATTAAAAATGCCATTGAGTCAGAGGTTCAAAGGGGAGGGCAGGTTTTCTTTTTGCACAACCGTGTTCAGTCCATTGCAGAGTTTGCAGGGCGCATTCAAGATCTTGTGCCCAACGTTCGCGTGCGCTTTGCCCACGGACAAATGGACGAATCAGCGCTTGAAGAAACCATGATCTCCTTTTTTAAACAAGAGTTTGATGTCCTCGTTTCAACAACAATTATTGAATCGGGGATGGATATTCCACGCGCAAACACCATCATTATTGATCGTGCTGGTACACTTGGGTTAAGCCAGCTTTATCAGTTGCGTGGGCGTGTCGGAAGATCCAAAGAACGTGCCTATTGTTATCTTTTAATTCCACAGACTGGGGTTATGGATTCGGCAGCCCAAGAGCGACTCAAGGTCTTGCAAGAAAATTCTGAACTTGGCTCTGGTATTCGCATTGCTCATCACGATTTAGAGTTGCGTGGAGCTGGCAATATTTTGGGCGAAGAACAGGCGGGCCACGCCAATGCCGTTGGTTTTGAACTTTACTTAGAGCTTTTAGAACAAGCTCTTAAAGAGGCCCGTGGTGAGGACACTCAAAAAGATGAGCTTGAGCCAGAAATCAATTTGCGAATCGCAGCTCTTATTCCTGATGAATATATTCCTGATATTCGTGTTCGCATTGGTTATTACAATGCCCTTTCAAAAATTGAATCGCCAGAAGACATGGATAGATTTGAAGAAGATCTCAATGATCAATTTGGTAAGGTTCCCGAACAGGTGATGAATCTTATGGGCATTATGCTATTAAAAAAATATTGTAAGGACTTGGCAATCCGCGATCTTACTGCGGGAACAAAATCCATTACGCTTTCTTTTGCCGATTTTACACCTTTAAAACCAGAAACTCTTATTGAACTTGTAACTGGTCACAAAAAGAAATATTCCATTACTCCCGATAGCAGGCTTGTGATTCAGATGAAGGAAATCTCTTGGCCTCAAATATATGCGGAACTCAACTCTCTAAAGGAACTTGTGACTCTTTAGCCAAGGGAATCTGTTTGCGATCTGGCTTTTTTCATCTCAAAAGGCCCACCTCTTGTTTTTAAGTTTTTATTGACACCCGAACCCCTTCTTAATAAAAGCCTTTGACAAAAGGGGGATTTATGAAAAGTTTTTTTTCTCGCTATAAGGTTTTGTTTACAGCCGGCCTGCTTGCAACATCTGTCGCTTTGGCAAGCTCTTTTGATATTGCAAAAATTAATAAAATTATTGATGACATCGCCAAAAAGGCTCTTGTTAATGCAACCATTATCCAAGACGTGTCTTTTGTTTTAGATGACTCAACCGATGTGACAAATGATGGCGTTTACCTTGCCGGAGATCTTTCGGCAACAGCACGTTCTTCTGTCTGGTCAAAGTCTGCAACATCTCTTCAGGTTTCTGGTTCTCTTTTGGCAAAAAAAGTTCCGGGGGGTGATGAAAACCCAGCCTCAGGGTCTTTCTCTGTCTCTTCTCAAACAGATGCTCTGGCGCTTTATCGTTATCTTGCAACAGAATTTTTAAAAAAAGCAAATGCCGCAGAGGATGACCAAGGCGAGACTGAATTTGCAAAAGATATAAAAAAGCTTTTAAGAGAAGCCACCTCTGCCGGCTCTATTGATGCTGTCTTTGCTCAGCTAACTCAGCTTAAGGCCCTCTTGTTAAAAGCAGCAAATGATCCTGTCTACGCAGGAGAGGTTTTGCCGCCAGAATTTTTGGAGACTATTCAAAGTATTACCTTGGCCAACAACAATGGCACTATTATCGTTTCAACAACAAAAGAGATTTCTGGTTATGGCATTGTTCTTGTTCCAACGCTTGCACTTGCTAAAAGCAACATGATGTTTAAGGTCGCTCTCAAAACACTTGTTTCAGAAAAGGGCCTTCAAGATTTTTCTGATGGTGCTCGACAATTTCTCGGTGCCCTTCAGTCTGAGGATCCAGACACTCTTCTGTCTATTACAGAAATGGTAAAAGACTATATCCGCTTTGCCGAAGAATTCTTGAACGGTAAAAATTCTCTAATTAAATAATCTTTAAAGTCCTGTACTAAAAAGGCTCCATTAAGGGAGCCTTTTTTCACATACGCAAAAACTTATTTCATACCACTTAAAATCATAAAAAATCCGTCTCATGACAAAAATTGTCTCTCTGTGTATCCAAAAAGAGTTCCTTCTCGCGACGCACCTGACCCTTGTGGGCCTTTTTTCTTTTAGTGGGTCTCTTTTTTGCACTTCTTTTTCAAGATGACGCTCAAATTAAAAATGAAAATATCTCGTTTGTCTGTTGTTCTGCTCTTTGTAACTTGTTTAGTTACCGTATCGGTTTTTGCTAAAGAGGTTCCTGAGGTTATCGCAAAACAAGAAATTCTCTATAATTTTCTGGTAAAAAAATTTATTCCTTCCATGACACTCGAAGACTTAAATGTTGATTTGGGCAATTTCCATAATGTCTCTATCAAAAAAAAATCCCCTTCTTTGGCTGAGATTCGACATGGTGGAGATTTTTATACTGTGATCATACCTTCCGTATTAAAAAATTCAAATCCCATTGCTGTATTAGAAGTTCGTTGTGTTGTTAATGTTTTTCATTTTAAAAACGAGCCAGAAGAAAATGCTAACTATATTGTGCAAGACGATTGCAAAATCTATCGTATTCTGAAAAACAACAGACGCGAGCTTTTAACTCCAGAGCCTATACCTTTATTTTTAGGTTGGGGCGTTTCCCCTTCTCCAGAAAAATTAAACAAAGTTTTTGTTAGCTCTCATTAAAATTCAAATCTTAGACCGGCCGCAAAGTAGGTTCTGCTTGAAAAATCTGGGTCTTCTGCCTTGTGTTGCACACCTTTGCTCAAAAGTGTTTTTGCCTCTACAAATATAAATGTGTTTTCTAGGCCGATTTCATTGTAGGCGTTAGCATGTGCAGAGCTATCCAACCAATCTAGTTGAAATAATAAACCAAACGAAGCAAAAAAATGATCCGTCTTTCCGCTGATTTCTTCTATTGTTGTGCCATCATCATAATTTTCTTTATACATAAAGTAGGAGTATCCAAAAGAGCCATAGGGAACAACGTAGGGTTCTTTAAATAAATCGTCTAGATAAAGGCTCGCTCGAACAGAGGGCACAGAGGCAAAAAGAGTTGTATCTGTTCCTCTTGCTAAAAAATAATCATAGGCAAGGCCCGCACCAAGAGAAAAGCTATGAAAATTTCTTTTAAACTCAAAGCTTGCACCCGTCATAGGGACCTGGGGTTTGTTGGTGTAAAGCTCTTGATAATCTCCTGATGGCGTGTGCCCTGCGACGATATCTGAAAAGTAATTTTGTGGTTCATAGTTACTCGTACCAAGATTGATATTATATGTCCAAGTTGGGCGACGCTCCCGAAAAGGTTTTAAAAAGTCTCGAACTTCTTTTTTTAAAACACCAAGTCCTTCGTAGGGATTGGGCTCAATTTCAACCTGAGTGTCTCGAAAAAGCCTTTTGTTTTCTGAGTCAGTATTTTCTCCGTCAAAGTTAGTTGGTATCTGATGGGCGACGTCCTCTGGCGCTTCAGGAGCGATCGCCTCCTGTGGTTCTGTTAACTCTTCTTCTGGCTGCGCCAGTCTTTCTTGTTGTTCGACCTGATCTTTTTGCAAGTCTCTTTCCTCAAAAAGACCATCGCCTGTTAACTGCTCTTGCTGTCCTGGGTTTTCCTGAGGTTGCTTTTGTTGCGCCTGATTTTTTGTCGTGTTGGCATCATTTGGTTTTTCTGAGCTATCGACCAAGAAGCCTTCGTCTTCTTGTGAGGGTTCTGGAGCGCCTTTTCTTTCCAACATGTTTTTTCTAAGCTCGTCCTCATAGACTTGTTGCTTTTCTGGGACCACGTCTTTTTTTTCTACAATGTTTTCCTCTTCATCATAGGAGCCGATATCTTCTTGGTCTTTTTGCAAGTCCTCTTTTTGTACGCTTTGTTCTGATGATGCTTTTTCGTCTTGGCTTAATTTCTTTTTTTGAAATTCCTCATCACTTTTTGTGGTATGCGGAGCCGTAGCAGAATCGTCCTGAAGCTCTATATCTTGGATAGTTTCAATGACCTCGTTAGAACGATTGAGTTGTGCGCTTGCACCAAGCGAAAAGCTTACAGCAATAGTAAACGCCACAATGATGTTACGACCTTGGTGCATTTTTTAATTATAGTGTTAAATTTTTCTTTTCTCTTTATTTTTTGAGATCAGAATACAAATATAGATGAAAGTTCGTCTTGTTCGATTCATTCTATTTTTTCTCTCTGTAATAAGTCTGCCCGCCCTTTGTCTTGAGCCCAAGACCAATGACCAAGATTTGCAACAATATCTTTCCGGGCTTTCTTTAGAACAAAAAATTGGTCAGCTATTTATGGTTGGAGTTCTCGGTGACCAAATCTCTCCCCAGTTGGCGTCACACATTAAAAAGATTCGTCCCGGATTTTTAATTCTCTTTAAAAAAAATATAAAAACACCTCTTCAAACGGCTTCTTTTATATATGATTTACAAAATATTTCTTATCGTGTCTCAAAAACACAAATGCTTGTTGCTGTAGATCAGGAGGGTGGAGATGTCGTTCGCGTCCCAACATCTCCACCTTTGCCAACCGCACTTGCTCTTGGCAGAAGCCAAGACTCAGAAAATGTTTTTAATATCGGCTCTGGCATTGGGCAAATTTTAAAATCTCTGGGAATTCATATCAATCTTGCTCCCGTTCTTGACCTTTCGGATCCCAATAAAGATTCTTTTTTACAGACGCGTTCTTTTGGCAAAAACCCTCGTCTAGTTTCTTCTATTGCCTATGAGTTTTCAAAGGGGGTTGAGTCCGCAGGCGTTCTCTCTACGGCCAAACATTTTCCTGGACTTGGGAGCATCAATCAAGACAGTCACAAGGAGCTGGTCGAAAACCCTATAGATAAAGAAGAACTTTTGTCACATTACCTTATGCCGTATAAGGAGCTTATCGAAGAAAAGGCTCTCTCCTGCATTATGATGACACATTTGATGTATCCCAAAATTGACCCATCTTTAAAGCCTGCAACTTTTTCTAGCGAAATTATTAATCTTCTTAAAACAAAGCTTCTTTTTAAAGGGCTTGTTATGACAGACGATATTGAAATGGCTGGAGCAAAGTATTTTCAAAAACCAGAAGAGCAAGCCTTGGCAGCGTTCTTGGCAGGAAATGATGTTCTCATGTTTGCGTGGAACAATAAATCTCAAGTAAAAGCCTATCGGGGTTTGTTGGCGGCCTACCAAGAGGGAAAAATTTTAGAAGAGCGCCTGAATAGTTCGTTAGTAAAGATTTTAGCTATAAAAAAATCTTTGGGGTTATTAGAAAAACCCGTCGCAGTTAATAGAAAATCAATTTTTATGGCTCTCCGAAATCCTTCTTTAAAAATTGCTGTAAATTCTGTTTTTGAAAAAATCTTAACCATGGAGTTTTCAAACATTCAAAGCCAATCTCTTTCATATCAAAATATGGTTGTTCTCTCAAGCAGTCCGACTTTTCTTTCTAGTTTTACAACGGGAAGGCTCAAGCGTGTGTCTCAATTAATCATTGACTCACCAAGTGATGTAAAAAAGTTTTCGATTTTGTTAAAAAAGAAAGATCTTATTGTTGTTGATGTCAGTGGACCAAAATCTTCTTTTTTTGCAAATAATTTGCCAGAAGCAATAAAAAGAAAAACTCTTATTGTAAACTCGCGCTTTGAAGGATCTATAAAAGATGAAGATTCTTTTTTAGCAATATTGCAAGTTTCGATGAAGCACCCTGATCTAGGTTTAAAAATAGCAACTTGGCTGAGGCAAAAGACCTCCTTGAGAAGTCTTTCTGGCGCTTCTTCTACAGAAAATCAAAATCCTCGATGAAATTGTTCTAAAATTTTTGTTTTTTCTTCTTCGTTAATTGAAGCATCGCTATTTAAAAGCATGGTTATTTTCCCCATGCCAAAAGGGGTTGGGATTTCAATACTATCGATTAAGTTTTTTCCGCCAAGCTTTATTTGGGCTCTATTTAAGACTTTTGTCCAAATTTTATTAAATCCCGAAAGGGCTTCTACCTTAACAAACCCTTCTTGCTTTGATGTCTTGAGATGCATGATTCTTTGTTTGCCAAAAATGCAAACGTCACGATCTTTTCTTTCAAGAAGGGCTACGGTTGCAGCACTTAAAGGATCAAAAATAAGACTCTGATTTGATGGATGGTTAAAGTATGTCACTTCTCTCTCAAGCTCGAGACCTTTTTTGTTTTCAATAAAGTTCAGTCCATCACTGCCAAATTCCCATTTTTTTAAAATGTGCTTAGTAAAATCTTTTTCTTCATAAGAAACAAAAGAAAGTCCTTCTCTGGTTTTCTCCCATGTCGAAAGGGCTTCAAAATGAAAATTTAAAATGAGGGGAAAAGATGCCGTACACTTTACATGAATCTGTGAGTTTTCGCCGCTTTCTATAAATGTTAAAAAAAGTTCTCCGCTGCCTCCGAGTCCCGACAGTTCATATTTTCTTTGTATATCTTGCGGAAGTTTTGTGTTTGTGACTCGTGATTCGAGCTGCATGAAAAACTCTTGTTAATTCATTCGGGCAACAGATATTCGAACCATGGCTCTATCTCGGGCAAGTCGATTTTCTTCGATAATATCGGGATCTGTTTGAGAAAGCATGGCATCTTCTGATCTTTTCAGTGCATTTTCGGCTCGAGTTAAATCAATTTCTTCTGGACGCTCTGCTGTTTCGGCCAGGATGTTTACGATATTATTTGCCACTTCACAATATCCCCAGCTCACAGAGATGTTTTCTTGTTTTTCGGAACCCTTTCTACAAAATTGAACCCGGCCCGGGCTAAGAGTTGTCATAAGTGGGGCGTGGCCATCAAGAATATTAAGTTCCCCGCGTTGACCTGGCAAAAGTATGCTGTCGACTTCAACATCTGTAATGAGTTTTTTCTCTGGTGTTACAACTGTAAGCTTTAACATACTTTTTCCTTATAACTATGCCTTAAGTTTTTTGGCTTTTTCAATTGCGTCTTCAATTGTTCCCACAAGATAAAATGCTTGTTCTGGAAGATCGTCGTGAACACCTTCTAAGATTTCTTTAAATCCACGGACTGTGTCTTTAATATCAACATATTTACCAGAAAGGCCTGTAAATTGCTCGGCAACAAAGAAGGGTTGAGATAAAAATCTTTGCACTTTTCTTGCGCGAGCCACAACCATTTTGTCATCTTCGCTAAGTTCGTCCATACCAAGAATCGCAATAATGTCTTGAAGCTCTTTATATCTTTGTAAGAGAGCCTGAACCGCCCTTGCTGTTTCATAATGCTCAGTTCCCACAACATCTGGAGAAAGAATTCGGGATGTGGAATCTAGAGGATCGACCGCTGGATAAATACCAAGAGAAGCAATTTGACGGCTCAAGTTTGTTGTCGCATCAAGGTGAGTAAACGTTGTGGCTGGCGCTGGGTCTGTATAGTCATCTGCTGGCACGTAAACCGCCTGAACGGATGTAATCGACCCTTTTTTAGTTGAAGTAATTCTTTCTTGAAGATTTCCCATCTCTGTTGAAAGGGTTGGTTGGTATCCCACTGCCGACGGAATACGTCCCAAGAGAGCCGATACTTCTGCGCCTGCTTGAGTAAATCTAAAAATGTTATCAATAAAAAGAAGAACGTCTTGACCTTCGCGATCGCGAAAATATTCTGCGATTGTCAAACCGGTTAATGCCACTCGAGCGCGTGCGCCTGGCGGTTCGTTCATCTGGCCAAAGCAAAGTGCTGTTTTTGAAATAACGCCAGACTCTTTCATCTCGGCCCAAAGGTCATTTCCTTCTCTGGTTCTTTCTCCAACTCCTGCAAACACAGAGTAGCCCCCGTGTTCGGTTGCAATGTTGCGAATGAGCTCTTGAATCAAAACTGTTTTACCAACTCCGGCACCACCAAAAAGACCGATTTTTCCACCCTTTGCGTAAGGACACAAAAGATCCACAACTTTAATTCCTGTCATCAACATTTCTGCCTGTGTTGATTGCTCTTCAAACTTTGGTGCGGCTCTATGAATTGTCCAACGCTCTTTGGACTGAATAGGACCAGCCTCATCGACGGGATCCCCAATGACATTTACAATCCTTCCTAAAACCTCGTTACCAACGGGCGCTGTAATCGTTGCACCTGTGTCTTGAACTTTTTCTCCTCGAACCAAGCCTTCTGTTGCATCCATGGCAATTGTGCGAACCGTGTTGTCGCCAAGGTGTTGGGCGACTTCTAGAGTGAGATTCCACTGTTGTTCGCTAATGCCTTTGTTTGTTACCTTAAGGGCTTGATAAATCGGTGGAAGTTTTCCGCCGGGAAACTCCACGTCGACTACTGCTCCAAGAACTTGTTTTACTAATCCGTTTTCCATTATAAATTCTCCTGTCCCTCAATTTTTTTCTAAATTTTTATGCATTCAGCGCTTCCGCTCCGCTTGTAATCTCAATCAATTCTGTTGTGATCGCCGCTTGACGGATTTTGTTATAGTTTAAGGTCATTTGTTTAATCATTTCGCCAGCGTTTCGAGTTGCATTTTCCATAGCAGACATTCTTGCTCCATGTTCCGAGGCAATGCTTTCTTGTAAACATCTATAAACTTGGACCGCAAAATGTTTGTGCAAAAGCTGCTCTAATATTTCTTCTGCCTCTGGCTCAAATATAAAATCAACAGCGCTTTCCTGATTTTCTTCTTCTTGCTTAACGGGAAGAATGACCTCATCAATGACCGTCTGGCTGATGGCAGATTTAAACTCATTGTAGACCATTCGAATTTCTGTGTATTCGCCATCAAGATAGTATTTTAAAAGTCTTTCTGAAATATCCCGCCCCATGTCGTAACTAATTGTGCCCGCCAAATTATAAATGGTGTCGACAATCTTAACGCCATATTTTTTAAAATAGTCTGAGCCTTTTTTACCAATAAAGAGAAAATTGATCTCACGATTATTTTTTTCTTTTAAATAATATTCTCGTGCGTAGCGAATGATGCTGCTATTAAAAGCACCGCAAAGACCCCGGTCTGATGTAAGAACAACAAGAAGAGTTTTTTCTGTAGTCTCACTTTTTTTGTTACTTAAGAGAGGGCTTTCTATAGTCCCTGACTGAGCGAGCCTTTGAATCACGCCCTGAATTCGATAGGCGTAGGGACGCGCATTAACAATGCGATCTTGAGCCTTACGAAGTTTTGCAGCCGAAACCATCTTCATGGCCTTTGTTGTCTGCTGAGTTTTCTTCGTACTGTTAATTTTTGTTCTTAGGCTTTGTAAGTTTGCCATTGTTTTTCCTAATTACGCCTTAAACATCGAAGAAAATTCTTTTAAAGATGTGTTCAATATTTCTTTTGTAGAATCAGATATCGCCTTTTCTTCTTTAATCTTTTTTACGGCCTCATAATATTTTTGATTCAAATATTGCATGTATTCTTTTTCAAATTTTTTAACAGACGCGTTGGGAATATTATCAAGATGGCCATTTGTTGCGGCATAAATAATAATCACTTGTGCTTCAACATCAAATGGCGAGTATTGGCTTTGTTTTAAAACTTCGACAAGCTTTTGACCTCTATTCAATTGAGCTTGGGTTGTTTTATCTAAATCCGAGCCAAACATGGCAAAAGCTTCTAACTCACGAAATTGTGCAAGCTCTACGCGAAGTGTTCCTGCCACTTGTTTCATTGCCTTAATTTGTGCGGCTCCTCCCACGCGAGAAACAGAAATACCCACGTTCACAGCGGGCTTTACACCTTTGTGGAAAAGGGCACTTTCTAAAAAGATCTGTCCATCAGTGATCGAAATCACGTTTGTCGGAATGTAGGCCGAAACGTCGCCGGCTTGTGTTTCAATAATAGGAAGAGCGGTCAGAGATCCACCGCCAGCATCTTTAGAAAGCTTTGCTGCTCTTTCAAGAAGACGGCTATGGAGATAAAACACGTCTCCAGGGTAGGCTTCGCGACCAGGAGGTCTTCTTAATAATAAAGAAAGTTGTCTATAGGCCTGGGCCTGTTTTGTTAAATCATCATAAATAATAAGAGCATGTCTTCCGGTATCTCTAAAGTATTCAGCCATGGCACAGCCAGAGTATGCGGCTAAGTATTGCAGTGGGGCCGGGTGAGAAGATGAGGCTGAAATAACGGTTGTGTATTCCATAGCACCTGCAGCTTTTAATTTTTCTACAACTTGGGCAACGGTTGATTGTTTTTGTCCAATGGCCACATAAAAAC
>JBDHWX010000043.1:0-11309 GCA_039810365.1 Bdellovibrionales bacterium
CAAGCTCAAGATCTGTATCTAAATTTTCATAAACGGCCTGGAGCATATAGTCTTGAATGTCTTCATCCGCCAACGGATCTCCTTCTTTCACTTTTCCATACATGGGCATAAAGTAAGAGTTTCCGAGAACAAATTTATAAGCCAACATATCACGACGATCATACCAATGATCAAACTCACCATTACCCGCATTGTGAGTAATCCCTAATCCAAATTGAACGGGCGCTCGTCCTGCCAAAAACGAACCATACTGCTGATTCCAAGTTAAATAGAGGTCGGTGACACTCAAAATACCCTCGTCAACATCTCCGCTTGCTGCTCGATTTTTTGACGTTGTATCGTGTCCGCCAAAGAACTCACCAAATTGTGAGTTTTTATATTGATCATTATTGAAAATATCAAATCTTGTATGAATATTAAGGCCATCAGCAGCTGCAATCTCAGGGTTCAAAATAAGATGATGATTCAAATAACTTGATGAACCACCGCCACTTTTAACTTCAATATTATGAAGATATTGCCCCTCAACTCGATACCGCCCAGACCAGGAAATATCACCCGCCCAAGACATTGTTGCCATAACAAAAAATATGCTCAAAATTGATAATAGCTTCATAGACCTCTCTCTTTAGTGAAATCCTTATTAAAATTTCTGCTATACAGGATCAAAAGAGTAGGGGTTATCAATGTCATGAGTCAAGAAGGAAACATTTTTGTCACAATGCCGACGAAATAAGCTATGGAGTTACCCTATAACGGACCAAATTGAAGATGGCCTTAAAATAACTTGCTAAAAAACCTAGAACTTATTTTTTCTCTTTATCTCTTCTTCATAATATTTTCTATACATGGTATCCCATTCTGGGCTTCCTTCCACCACACCACGCTTAAGAGACAAAATCTTTTTACGAACCATTTCGTCAACTGCTTCAAATTCCTTTAAAAAATTCTCGATACCATCTTTTGCCAAACGTAAGGCTGCTGCGTCATCTGAAAAATCAGCCAAATCATCGTCATATAAGACATCACAAAGAAGGTGGGCAAAGTGAGATTTCCTGTCATCAGATAAAATCATAAAATAATCCCCTTATCCTGAGCGAGCTTCTTTTTGATCATAAGATACATCTTGTGGGGTTCAAAACCACCCGGGTTTTGTCGCTCAAGCTTTTCAACCATTTCTTTGGCCTCAATCTCTATCTTTCTTTCTTTTTCGTATTCATTTTTGATGATTTCTATAGCTTTTTGAAAGCAAATTTTTTCATCAGCCTTAAAGGTAACAACATTTTTTTGCTTCCAAATTTCAAAAACTCGTTGGATCATGATTTCTAATTGGTTGTCTGATAGTTTCATAATGTTTACTAAAGCGGAGTCGCTCTTCTTATGTCAAGATGGTTCGAAAAAATTAAGAAAAAACATATTTTATCGATCCTGGCTTTAACGCTTATCATTACCCTTATCCTCTTTATCCGTTGGCTTACCAATCTGAACCATCTTATCGACTCTCAATTACAACAAAAACGCTTTTCTCCACCTCTAGAGTTTTACTCAGCTCCCTTAAAGTTTTTTAAAGGCCTCAAAATTCAAAATAATGAGTTGGTCGAATCACTCAAAGCCTCTGGCTATCGCGAAAGAACATTTGGCCAACAGCTTTTAGATCACGATTACATGATTTTAAACGCAGAATCCTGTCAGCAAATTCTTCACGATCTGCCGCCCATTCTTCAAAGCTGTGTTGAGTTTTCAAAAGAAGAGACCGGAACACAAATCGTTGCCCTCGGCGATGATAACTCCATTATTGATGTTTTTGACGCCAACACAGGAGAGGCCTTAACACTAACCGAATTAGACCCTGTTTTATTTGCACAATTCTACGGAAAAGAACCTATTATGCGTACGCGTGTTATCCTCAGCGACACGCCCCCCGCTTGCCTAAACGCCCTTTTGGCCATTGAGGATAATAAATTTTTAGAGCATCAGGGAATTAGTGTGCTTGGCATTATGCGCGCCTTTGTGCGCAATTTTACATCTGGTCGCGTGGTACAAGGTGGTAGCACTCTGACTCAACAATTGGTGAAAAACTACTTTTTAACCAACGAAAGAAAATTTTCTCGAAAGTTTAAAGAAGTCTTTATGGCCTTACTTTTAGAAACCAAGGCCTCTAAGGATGATATTCTAGAAGCTTACATTAACGAAATTTACATGGGACAAAATGGGTCCTTTCAGGTGCGGGGTTTTGGTGCGGCTGCCGAATATTATTTTGGAAAATCCCTCTCGGATCTCAACTTGCCTGAATGCGCTTTAACAGCAGCACTTGTCAATAGCCCTGGTCTTTTTAATCCCTTTAAAAATCCAAAAAATGCTCAAGAAAGAAGAAATCGTGTTTTAAATAAATTACGAGAAGAAAATAAAATTTCTCAAGAGGAATTAACAATGGCTCAAAGTTTTCCTCTCCCCCAACAGCCAGAGAGAAAAATCCTCACCGAGCCCGCTCCTTATTTTGTTGATGCGGTATTGAGACAAATCGAAGCCATGGGGATTGATACCACTCAAGGGCTTAAGATCGAAACCACTCTGAACTTAAGAGCACAAGAAGCTGCCCAACGAGCTGTCGCTCTAGGAATTCAAGACATTGAAAAATCCCATAAGGGGATTCAGGAAATCAAAAAAAATGGAAAAAATCTTGAAGGGCTTCTGATTAGTGCAGATCCCACAAACGGGCAAATCCAAGCTATCGTGGGCGGACGAAGCTATCGTATGACGCAGTTTAATCGCGCCATTCAGGCTCGCAGACAAGTGGGCTCTATCATGAAGCCCTTTGTTTATCTCACCGCACTTCAAACCCAAGATGAAGCCGGAAACGATTATCAACCGCTCTCCATTCTTGATGACGTTAAAACCTCTTACAAATACGAAGGTCAAACTTGGGCACCAACCAATTATCAAAACCAATACTATGGCCAAATCCCTCTCTACTTTGCCTTAAAAAATTCTCTCAATTGTGCTACGGCATCTCTTGGAATGAAAGTTGGGCTGGACCATATTATTGATACCGCAACACGCGCTGGCTTTACCTCGGAGATGAAGCCTTTTCCGGCTCTCACCCTTGGCGTTTTTGAACTCTCACCTCTTGAGGTTTTACAAGCCTACTCAACATTTGCCCGTATGGGCGAAAAGGTTTCTCTCTCAATAATACGAAAAATAAAGTATCTCAATGACGTCGTCCTTTATGAAAATGTTTTAAGACGAGAACAGGTTTTAGACAAAACCAATACGGCCATTCTTGTTGGCATGTTAAAACAAACCATTTTAAATGGAACAGCCAGCAGCGTAACGTCAAGTGGCTTTTTGCTCCCTGCTGCCGGCAAAACAGGGACGACCAACGACAATCGGGATGCGTGGTTTGCAGGCTTTACTCCTTTGCATGTGGCCGTAACCTGGGTCGGATACGACGACAACACTTCAAGCGGCCTAACGGGAGCATCCGGTGGTGTTCCACTCTGGATTCGTTATACAAAAGAATATGCTGGAAACTTTCCAGCCCTTGATTTTCAATGGCCAGAAACTGTTATCAAAAAAGAAATCTCCGTTGAAGAACAAATGGCCTTAAATGTTCCCAATACAGAAAAAAGACCTCTTCAACCTATTGAATTGATTTTTAAAAAGAAAGATTCCTTTTGATTATTAGAAATTTTGTACAAGCGTTTTTGCAATAGGAGCCCCCGATAAAGTCTCTAGAAAAAACCACTGCCCCGGTCTATTCATTTCTAATAAATAAAATCGATTTTTTTGATCGACAACAAGATCAAACGAGGCAAATGAAAAACCATTTTTGTTTGCAAACCGAATTAGCCTCTTTTGAATTTGATGGGGAAGAATAATTCTCGACATGGGAGTTTGTCCCTCTTGCCTTCTCCAGTCTGTTTTCGATTTTTGGGTCTGCGATTCAATTTTAATAGCTAAAGTTTTTTTTCCTATAACAATGGCTCGAACATCATATTTTTTTTCGATAAATTCCTGAAACATACACGGTGCCAAATCCACACGTGCTAATTTTTTGTTGAGAGCATTGACTCTTGTCGTCTCCAGCATGAGATTTCTCTGAGGGCCAAAATAATTTTTTACTCCTGACTCTTTTAAAACCGCATCTTTATGAAATAAAAACCTTTGGGCCTCTCGGGGTTCGTTCGTAAAAATCATATTGGGTATCAAAAATCCCATTTTTTTTGCTATTAAAAGTTCTCCAAACTTATTTTGTCCTTCGGATTTCATCTGAGAAGGCTTTGCCGGCCACCATTTTTTATCCGCCAAAATAAATTCAAGCGTTTTAAGAGCCTCCAGCCAACGTCCAATAAAAAGTTGTTCTTTAAAATTAAAGTTAGCTCTCTTGTAGTGGAAAACCTCTTGAAGATCTGTATAATCAATAAAAATATTTTTTACCTTCTTAAGATCAAAAACATTCTTTTTGATCCTGATATGAAATTGCTCCTTTTTAGACTCATAAAAAACAATTCCCTCTCGGATAAACTCATCCCAATTGATATAAAGAAACGGTTTTTTTCTTTTTTTAAGCTCTTGTAAAAGAAGGCCCGTCTGAAGCCCATAGGGCGCAAGGACCAAATGATAACCATGAGAAAACCGGCGGGCCAAAAAAACATCCCAATTCTTTTTATAGGCCAAAAGTTTTTTGGTATTTGTTAAAAGTTTTTTATTGTGTGGCTGCCACTTCCACGATTGGTCTAAAATAAGCCGCTCGGGTTGAAATATTTTATAAAAATCCTGTCCAAAAAGTTCCAAAAAAACCTCTTTTTTTCATTTTCTTACAGAATCCGTGCCAATAAGATTTCCCTAATTTTATGGGAAATCTATGGGCAGTGTATGTAATTAGTGCATGCCGCTGTGTGTAGTGGGATCCTTTTGCCCCAATCGTTTTTCGTTAAAAAAATACGCTAAATTTTTCTTTTGCTAATATTTTCAGTACCTTATATATAGAAAGTACGTTTCTGATCTTTGAAAATTAAAGATGTTTAAGGCCAAAATGTTTCCAAAAATTTGGCAAGTTTATTGCTTAAGATAATCTCAAAACCCAAAGGGAGGTCAACATGACTCAAACAAAACAAATTTTATCGAAAATTAAAAAACTTACTTCTAAAAAAATGGCAGACAAGGCTGTAAAGAAACCAACGGATCATGCCTAAAAAATTGTGATGGAAGAATGGGTATGGGAAAGAAAAGAACAATAGCAACAAAATCATTAAGCATTTTGTTTGCTATTGTTCTAACGTCCCTTATCTGCACTTACTCTTTTGATTACCTCGAATCTCTAACTTACGATGCTCGTTTTCGCCTTAAGGTCTTTCGTCACGCCAATCCCCTTATTGAACTCGTTGCCATTGATAGTAAAACTATTCAGGAGCAAAATGGTAAAATCACGCTTCAAGACTACACACAAGCCCTTGATAAAATCGCAAAATCTCGCCCAAGTTTTGTTCTTTCTCTAATTTCTCCAACAACTTTTCACGCATCTTTAAACGAAAAAATTGCTTTTAATAAAGCCGCCCTTAAAATTCCAAATTTTTATATTTCTTACGACGATGGCATCATGAGAGGAGAAGAGGGAAAGCTTATTTTACCTCATCCTTTTGAAAAACTTCAAATGCTCCCTGGTGTTATTGCCTTTGACCAAAATAATTTTGCCAAAGATGGTGTTTCAAGAAGAGCTTATTTTTCGATACAGGACCAAGAGTTTGTTCAGCCTCTTATTGCAGGGTTTTATAATGGTATCACGAATCCCACTCAATATCGTGGCTACTTTTCGTTTAAAGACTCAGATCAAATTTACATCAACTACCAAAAGCCAGGGACTTATTCCACAATAAGTTTCGTTGATCTTCTAAAAGATAATTCCAGTAAAGATCTTGAAAATAAAATCGTTATTATCGGATACGACGACAAATTTACCCCCGAATACTACCTCAAAACGCCCTTTACAAGGGATGTTGTGGGAATGTCCAAACTTGAAGCCCAAGCTAACGTTTTGCAAACATTTATAGAAAATAATGGTATTGTAAAAGCTCCTCAATGGATCAACTTTGTTACGACCTTGCTTTTTGCTCTTCTCGTACTTTTTTCGGTTATGAATCTTTCTCCCGCTCGAGGAATACTTGTTATCCTATCTTCTCTTGCAGGTTTTCTCCTTATTTCTTGGACCCTCTTTGTTTCTTTTCATCTCGCTATTGGAATGGCCCAGCCAATTCTAGCCATCTTTTTATGTTATTACTTTTTTATTCCGTATCGCCTCATTCAAGAAAACAAAAAATTCTGGGAGCTCACTCAACGCAACAAGCTTCTTGTTCAAGTTGAAGAACTCAAAAATAACTTTCTAAGCCTTATGTCTCATGATCTCAAGACTCCCCTTGCCCGCATCCAAGGAATGGCTGATGTGGCATTAAGTTCGCCTCAAAACCTTAACTCCAATCAGAAAGAGGCGATTTCTACAATCAAACAATCTGCCGATGAGTTAACAGAATTTATCAGCTCCATTCTTGATCTTTCCCGAGTTGAGTCCCAAGAAATCAAGCTGAAGCTTCAATCTAAAGATGTTAATCGCCTCTTAGAAGAGGTTGTTCAAAAGTATCGCTATATGGCAGCACAAAAAAATATTGAACTCATCACAGAGTTTGAAACTCTTTTTTCTGTTAAATTTGATGCCGATCTTATGAAGCAAGTTTTTAGTAATCTGATCGAAAATGCCATTAAATATTCTGCAGAGGGAACAAAGGTTCTCATCTCTACAGAAGAACATGATGGCAGAATCCTCGTCCAAGTTGCTGATCAGGGCATTGGTATTTCGGATAATGAAATAAAAAGCATTTTTTCAAAGTTTTATCGAACAAAAAACGTGAAAAATTCACAAACAAAGGGGACTGGTCTTGGTCTTTACCTTGCCAAATACTTTGTTGAACTGCATAAAGGTCACATATCTGTTGAAAGCATTCCTCAACAGGGTTCGACCTTTTCAGTTGATCTACCAATGGATTTATAACATGGAAGGATTAAAGGCTTAGGAAACAACTTTTTGGGGGAGAAGGAAAATGCAGATGTACGGGGATAAAATGTTGAAGGTACTGGTTGTAGATGATGATGCGGGATTAAGACTTGCTGTCGGTACAACTCTTAAAAACTCAGGACGCTTTTCTGTGGACGATGCTGTTGATGGCATGCACGCCATGGAACGTGTCGAAGCCATACGTGCACAAAACTCTCAATATGACCTTGCCATACTTGACGTTGACATGCCTCGCATGAATGGTCTTGAAACCCTTAAAAAAATTAAAGAAGTCTCTCCCCAAACAATTGTTCTCATCATGACGGCTTATGCCACTATTAACGATGCTGTTACGGCTGTGAAAGAGGGGGCCTATAATTATTTATCAAAGCCCGTTAAAGGAGAAGAACTCCTTCAACTTGTTGATCGCGCTATTGAGGCTCACGACATGATTTCTTCTGCCGCAGCATCTTCACCTGTTCTTGTTGAGCCCGGCAGAAAATTTATTGGTCAAAATATTGAGATGCAAAAAGTTTTTGATCTTATCTCGAGACTTTCTCATGTCGATACGGCTGTTTTGATTCGCGGAGAATCTGGAACAGGAAAAGAGCTTGTTGCAAAGGCCATTCACTTTAACTCCGCTAGAAAAGACCAAAAATTTGTAGCCATTAATTGTTCCGCTATCCCAGAAAACCTCTTTGAAAGTGAACTCTTCGGGCACGAAAAAGGTTCTTTTACGGGAGCTGATCAAAGAAAAATCGGAAAATTTCAGTATGCCGAAGGCGGAACCTTATTTTTAGATGAAGTGGGAGACATGCCTCTTCTGATGCAAGCCAAACTCTTACGCGTCTTACAAGAAAAAACCTTTACACCCGTTGGGGCCAATCGAGAACTCGAAGCTAATGTTCGCATTATAGCCGCTACCAACCGTCCTTTAGAAAAAATGATCGAAGAAGGATCATTCCGAGAAGATCTCTTTTATCGCCTAAGCGTTATTCCCATGCTTTTGCCCGCACTTCGCGAGCGCAAGGATGATATCGAACATCTTGTTAATATGTTCATCAACAAATTTAATAAGGCTCACAACAGAAGCGTCTTGGGAGTTACAGCCGAAGTTATGTCTTGTTTTAAAAAATATGCATGGCCCGGCAACATCCGAGAACTCGAAAATGTTATGGAGTACGCCTTTGTTTTAGAAACCAGTAATAAAATTCATATGAATTCGTTACCAGAAAAAATCTTAAAAACTTTGGGCATTCAAATCGAGAATCTTTCAGATGAAACTCACGATGAAGAAGTAACTTTAGATTCTGACGCCCAAAGCGAACATGAAGCCCCAACAAGCGTTGAAGTTTCTGGCGAACTTGATTTTGGCAAGCATAAAGAACTCTTTGAAAAAGAATTTATTATTAAAGCCCTGAAAACATTTAAGGGGCGTATTAATCAAACAGCTCTTCATGCCAATATTCCGAAAAAAACACTTCTCCGTAAAATTGAAAAATACGGTATTAATCCAAGGGATTATACTTCATCATCTTAAAAACAACTGACAAGAAGAATTGTAAAAGTTTGCATTAATACTTGATGTGCCCCCGTGGTTTCGTGTAGTTTACTTTTTCCGCATGACATACAATAATTTATTTCCTCAAGCCTATACAAAAGAAGATGTTGCAAAAGCCTATAACTGGCTACAAACGCAGCCCGACTATGTAAAAAACATGGCCACAAATAAAGAAACCATGGTGGCCCTTTATCTTAAAGCACGTCGCGATGGCATTGGCTCCATTGAAAACACGGCTCCCGTAAGTTCAAAAAATTTCAAATCACAACTTCAAAGCCTGGCCTCAGAGATGGAGCAATTTGATACTCAAAAATCACCTGCGTCAACCATACCTAACACAAACCCACCACACCAGGCCTCTTCTTCTAGTATCAATCAAGACACCCAAATCCAAAATCTTGTACAAGAGTTTCAAAAGCCCATGGCTCAAACATTTTTGCCAACTCAAGATCAAAAGTCTTTAAGTCTTTCCCTAGATCCAAGATCAGAACAAATTATTCGTTCTGTTAAGGCCCAACTCAACATGGATTCTGAAAAAGATATTATCAGAATGCTTTTGGTTTTAGGTTATGACCGCATTAAGGCTATATTTCCCAATAGATAGCCACCCGACTTCACGACGATTGCGTTGACAATTTATAGAGAAAGTCACTAGATTAGTCCAATGGCCAATAACGAAGTTCCAAACTATAAAGATACTATCAATCTGCCAAAAACTGATTTCCCCATGAAGGGGAATCTCAATCAGCGCGAACCTGATTTTATTAAAAATTGGCAAGATCGAGAAATTTATAAAAAAATGATCAATACCAATGTCGAAAAGGGAACTTTTGCTATGCCAGATGGTCCGCCCTATGCCAATGGCCATTTACACATGGGGCACGCTCTTAATAAAACTCTTAAAGATATCGTCATCAAATACAAAAATATGTCGGGTTATCGTGCTCCTTTTATTCCGGGTTGGGATTGCCATGGACTTCCCATCGAACATGGAGTGACAAAAAATCTTGGCGACAAAAGAGATACCATTTCTGATAAAGAGCTTCGCAAACTCTGTCGCGCCGAAGCTCAAAAATGGGTTGAAACTCAAAAATCAGAGTTCCAGCGCTTTGGTATTTTGGCCGATTGGGAAAATCCCTATCTCACAATGAAGACGGAATATGAAGCAGAAGAAATTCGCGTTTTAGCTAAAATTCTTAAAACGGGAGCTCTCTACTACGGAACAAAACCCGTTTACTGGTGTTGGGCCCTCAAAACAGCTCTCGCCGAAGCCGAAGTCGAATACAAAAATCACAAATCCCCTTCTATCTATACCAAGTTTAACGTTGTAGAAGAAAGTCTTGAAAAGATTTTTCATCTTTATCCAGGCCTTGATAAAAAGAAAAAAATATCCTTTGTGATTTGGACAACAACACCATGGACACTACCAGCAAACCTTGCCATTACCGTGCATCCAGAGTTTGACTATGCCGTTTACGAATCCCATGGCGAATATCTTGTCATCGCAGAAAAATTAAAAGATTTTTTCGAAAAAGAAACCTCTTTGTCATTAAAGGAAACAAAAGCAAAAACTGTTTTGGGCGAAAAACTTGAGGGCCTACACTATCAGCATCCTTTTATCCAAAGAGTGAGCCCTATAATTCTTGGGACTCACGTAACTTTAGATGCGGGAACAGGACTTGTTCATACAGCCCCTGGCCATGGAGCCGATGACTACAATGTCGGATTAAAATATGGCCTTCAAATTCTTTCTCCCGTAGATGAGGCGGGACTTTTTAACATAGAAGCTCCCGAATGGCTCAGGGGAAAACATGTTCTAAAGCAGGGTAATGCTGCTGTGATTGAAAAGATTCAATCTTCAGGCCATCTGATTGCCTTAAAAGAAATTGAGCACAGCTATCCCCATTGTTGGAGATCAAAGGCTCCTCTTATTTTTAGAGCAACACCCCAATGGTTTTTAAAAATGGATCTCGTAAGCGAACAAGATGGTTTTAGTATTCGTCAAAAATCATTAAAAGGGATTGGGCAAGTTCAATGGATTCCCGAGTGGGGAGAAAATAGAATTTCTTCAATGATTGAAAATCGTCCCGACTGGTGTCTCTCTCGACAACGTATTTGGGGTGTTCCAATTCCCGTTTTATATTGCACAAAATGCTCGACCCCTCTTGCCAAAGAAGACGTTATACTCAGAATTGCAGACGAAATGCAGTTTCATGGTGGCATTGAGGGATATTTTGATGGCGATATTAAAAAGTTTCAAGGTGAGCACAAATGCGAGAATTGCTCAAGCCAAGATTTTCAAAAAGGAAAGGACATCTTAGACGTTTGGTTTGATAGTGGCATTTGCTGGGCCGAGGTACAAAAAAAACGAGAAGGCATGACCCAACCTGCTGACCTTTATCTTGAAGGCTCAGACCAGCATCGCGGTTGGTTTCACACCTCCCTGCTCACATCGGTAGCAGCAGAGGGGATTCCGCCATTTAAAACTGTTCTCACCCACGGTTTTGTTATGTATGCCAAAGGGCAAAAAATGAGTAAAAGTCTTGGAAACGTTATTGATCCTCTTGAGGTTATTAAGGATTCTGGGTCTGATATTTTGCGTCTTTGGGCTGCCCACGAAGATTATGCAAATGATCTTACCTGTAACCCAGAAACTTTTGAGCGTCTCAAGGAAACCTATCGAAGACTACGCAATACCATTCG
>JBDHWX010000044.1:0-11277 GCA_039810365.1 Bdellovibrionales bacterium
TGCCTTCAGCATTCCAACAAGTCGATCCTTTTTTCACTTCTTTATGATCAAATTTTGTTAAAATAGTATCAATCAACTTAACATTAAAATCACAAGATTCACGGCCTTGTAATGTCACCACAACTCCTTCACTTGCGTACTGCTCAAAAGAAATTGTCATATAAACAGTGGACATATTTTGATCAATACCGCCAGAACACTTTGTATAAATATTCCTTGCTCCAAGCTGTGTCAGAAATTTCTGAGCCTGGTACTGAGCAAAGTTACACGAATAGTAAGCGTTAAAATTGGAGTATGAGAAATTGATGCTTTTGGCCTCAGAAGCAAAAGCACTTCCTGCCAACAAAATCGTTAAAGCCGCGATAATCGTTTTCATTTAAAATCCCCCTAGTTTGTAGATAGGAATAATTAAATTCCTACCTTGCCAGAGAGTCAATGGCACCCCGCGTATTACCACCCCAAAATGTAAGCAAACATCAAGGGGGCAACAATGGTTGCATCCGATTCAATGATATATTTTGGAGTGTCGATGGATAACTTGCCCCAAGTGATCTTTTCATTGGGAACAGCTCCCGAATAAGATCCATAGCTTGTTGTAGAATCACTGATTTGACAAAAGTATCCCCATTTTTTTACATCTTTTTCCAAATCCTGTTCTATCATAGGCACAACACAAATCGGAAAATCACCAGCAATTCCTCCACCAATTTGGAAAAATCCAATAGAGTGATTTTTTTGTGTCTCCGTATACCAATTGGCAAGATAGACCATATAATCAATACCTGTTTTCATTGCAGATCGATCCACCTTTTTTTCGATCACACGACCAGCAAAAATGTTTCCAAGTGTCGAGTCTTCCCAACCTGGAACAATAATGGGCAGATTTTTTTGTGCTGCTGCCAACAACCAAGAATTTTTAGGATCAATTTGATAGTAATGACTTAAAGAACCGTCTAGTAAAATTTGATACAAAAATTCATGAGGAAATAGTGATTTTTTTTCTTTTGTACACTCTGCCCACTTGGCTAAAACTACTTTTTCTACTCGACGAATAGCCTCGCCCTCAGGAATGCAAGTGTCTGTTACGCGATTAAGATGTTTATCTAAAAGCTTTTGTTCATCTTCTGGAGTTAAGTCACGATAATGGGGAACACGTACATAGTGTTCGTGGGCAACAAGGTTAAAAACATCTTCTTCTAGATTTGCCCCCGTACAACAAATGGCATGAACCTTATCCTGGCGAATCATCTCCGCTAATGATAATCCAAGTTCTGCTGTACTCATGGCTCCAGCAAGAGTTACAAACATTTTTCCGCCCGATGCAAGATGTGCATTATATCCCATGGCCGCATCTTTTAATGCTGCTGCATTAAAATGACGATAGTGATAGTCAATAAATTGTGAAATGGGTCCAACATTTTTACTAGAGCTTTTCATGGTTTGCATTTCTTTTTCCCCTTTATTTATATGGGCTAGTTATACGAGTTTTATGAAAAGTAGCAATGCTTTTCCTTATTTCTGCAGTTCTGCTACATCTTCATAGTCTTCGACCCAAGATAAGCTTTTTTAATGATTATTATTTTATAAAATTATAACTGCGTGAAATCACAGTATTTTTTTTACTCGCTCTCATTTTTATTTAGTATTTCCCACTCTCATCTATTAAGACATTTGCAGGTAACAAAAAACGTGGGGACAATTTATGGGGAACAAATTAAAAAATAGTTTTATATTAATAGCTCTTCTTATCTTTGGTTCAAACTCTCTGACTTTTGCTCAAGAGCCCAACGCATGGGATAAGTTTCATTTTGAAAAAGCCGATGCAATAAAATATTTCAGCCAAGAACGCTGTTATCACTCAAAACAAGAATTTATCGGCTGTATTTCTGCTATTGACTCTATTTTTAAGATAGCAGGACTCCCATATTCTCTAACAAATGGAAGGGAGCCCGATCAGGACACCTTTCAAGAAACAGTCCTCCAACAGCAATACCTTGCTGTAAAAAAGAAAAACTCTGGCTATTACGAACAACTTTTAAATGACCTATCAAAAAATTGGTCAAAAATTACTGCTGTTCGCAATGCCAATCTCAAATCTTGGGAAGATACGTATGATCTTAGGCAGGTTTTGCTTCCTATTAATTTTGCAGAGTTAATCAACAACAGCTTTGACTTGGCCAAGCCCGAATCCTCATCAGCAACTTTTGCCAATATGATCAACACATTTTATTCCATCGTTTATGATCCACATACTTATATTCGAGATATCGAATCTTTAAATAAACTTTCTGCAAGTGAAGATAGTTTTGTTGGTATCGGCGCTAATATCCAAAAGCAGGGGAGCGCTTATGTTCTTTCCCCCATAGAGGGCGGAGCCGCCATCCAGGCCGGCATACGTCATCACGATGTTTTAACTAAGGTTGATGATAAGGATATCTCAAGTTTTTCCCTAGAAGAGCTTGTAAAAATGTTGCGCGGGCAAGAAGGAACTCGCGTGCACCTCACTCTTCTCAGAAGTGGTCAGCTGGTTGAATTAGACGTCAATAGAGCAAAAGTTATCATTCCAAAAATTGAAGGGTCCATTTTTAATGAAGGAAATCAAAAAATTGGAGTCATACGTCTTCGCGATTTTATGGAACGAGGCCTTTGTAAAAAGTTTTATAACCTTGCAACTTCACTTCAAAAGCAAGGGGCCAACGCTTTAGTTTTAGATCTCCGTGATAATGGAGGGGGTCTCGTTAACGAAGCTCTCTGCATGACATCACTATATGCTCCCCCTAATCAGATTCTCATCTCTCTACAAGATCCTTATACAAACGAAACCAAAGATATGACTACAAATACCCCTGGGCTTTTAGGTGGATTAGACAATTCCAAAGTTTTACCAGAGGCTCTTTTTCGTTTGTATAAAAAACCTCTTATTGTTTTAGTCAATGCCTATTCAGCTTCTGCCTCAGAACTTTTATCTGGTGCTTTGCAAGACTTTAACAGGGCCGTCGTCGTAGGTGTGCAAACTTATGGCAAAGGGACCATGCAGTCTCCTGTATCATGGAAAAAGGCGGATCCTACCGCTCCTCAAAGCATTCCAGATGATGAGATTCTGCTTTATCGTACGGTGGCGAGATTTCACTTTAACTCTGGCCGCTCCAACCAGCTTGTTGGAATTACACCAGAGTTTGAGGTTTATTCTTCTCCACACCCAACAGAGCAAGAAAAATTTGCGATTCGAGAAAAAGACACTTACACCAACGCAATATCGGCACAAGATATCCCAAGAACGCCCGATGTTAAAACTGTTGGCACAATCCATCAGTGTCTCTCCTTAAAAAACGATTTAGAAAAACGCTATAAAGACTCTCAGGGCGGTGTTCTTGCTCCAGATTATCAACTTCTTTACGCAAGAGAAGTTGCAAGCTGTCTTTAAAACTCGTTGATGAAATAAAAAAAATCTTCTAGGCTTGTCAGAGATGATGACATCTCTGACAACTGATTTTACAAAGCTTCTTGGTATTCGTTACCCCATTATTGGGGCTCCCATGTTTCTTGTTTCTAACGAAGATATGGTGGCAGAAATATCAGAATCAGGCGCTCTGGGAGCTTTTCCCGCTCTGAACTATCGGCCTATTGAAAATTACAAAAAAGCCCTTCAAGTTATTAAATCCCGTACAAAAAAACCTATTTGCGTTAATATTATTGTTAATAAAAGTAACATGCGCCAAAAAGACGACCTCAAAATAGCTTTAGATGCTGGTGTTGAAATGATCATCACATCTCTAGGAAATCCTAAATCTGTAATCGAAGAAGCTCATAAAAATGGCACTAAAGTTTTTTGTGACGTCACCAATCTTGAGTATGCCCTCAAGGTGGAAGATCTTGGCGCTGATGGAGTCATTGCCGTTGGCACAGGTGCGGGCGGTCATGCGGGACCGCTATCACCCATTGTGCTCATTCCTTGGCTCAAACAAAAATTAAAAATTCCTATTATTGCAGCAGGTGGTGTTTCTAACGGTCAAACTTTGGCTGCCATGCTAGCCCTTGGGGCCGCTGGTGTAAGTGTTGGAACTAGATTTATTGCCTCAAAAGAGGCAAGCGTTGATAGTGCTTATAAAAATGCAATCCTTAAATCTTCTCCCGAAGATATTGTGATGACCACAAGGGTTTCGGGAACTCCAGCAAGTGTTATCAACACCGATTACATTAAAAAATACGGAAAAGAATTACCTGCTATTGTCGCTCTTTTAAAAAATCATCCCCTTACCAAAAAATATGTAACCCCACTTATTCATCTTGCTGGCATGAAGGCTCTGGAAAATGCTGCCACAAAACCCACTTGGAAAACTGTTTGGAGTGCGGGACAAGGCGTTGGCCTTATTGATGATATTTTATCGTGCAAAGAAATTATTAAAAACTTTATCCAAGAATACGAAGAGACTTTAAAAGGAATGCCCAATGGATCTTAGAAAAATTAATATCTTCAAACTTGCCAAAAAAATTCCCAATCAAAAACTGCGTTACGCATTTATGGACAATGCTCTCAAAATTGGAATTCCTTTTAATATGGGGATGGGCTTTAAAATCAAACACCTTGATGAAAAAGAAAGTCAGGTCATCTCTCTTCCCGTTCATCGTAGAAAAAATCACATTGGAACAGCTCATGCTATTTCTCAAGCTCTTCTTGGAGAATACGCCGCAGGAATCCTTATTGCGCAAAAATATGATTTTGAAAAATATCGTTTTATTCTAACAAATCTCAACATTGTTTACCACAAGCCAGGGACCGGAACACTCACGGGCATTAGTAAAGCCCCCACACAATGGCCTGATCTCAAAGAAGGCGAAATGTTTTTGGACATGCTCACACAAGCGTACAATGAAAAAAATGAGCTGATTTCTGAAACAAAAACAACTTGGCAAATTAAATCTTGGAACAAAACAAAACCTCAAAAAGATTCTAACCATTGATGAATTTTTTCTAAAACCCAACCTGCGTCATCTAAAACAATATCATGCCCAGATGTCGGATGAACTTCTATGCGCGCCTGAATCCGCCTTGCTAAATCTTGTGAACATTCATAATTAACCATTCGGTCTGCTCGTGAAGCCAAAACAAGGGCCTTAGTTTGAATATTCTTTGGAAGTTTAAAAAATGCCGCTCCCAAAAGTTGTTCTGCTGCAATATCGCGATCCATGGGACTTGATTTTTCAATTTCAATCCATTTCTTTAAAATGTCTGGATCATTCTTTTTTAAATTTGAAATCATCTCTAAAATCTTTTTTTCTCTTTTTGTAATATCCTTTTCAAAAAAAATTTTGGCAACCTGTTGAGTGGAAAAAAGTGTTAACCTTTTCCAAAGAGGTAAGTCTCGGGAGCTTGAGTTCATAACAACAAGTCTTTTAAAATCTTGAGGAAAATCCGATACCCACTGAAGCGCTATCATGCCGCCAAGAGAATGCCCCATAATGCCCCAGTTGCCATCGCTTGGATTTTCAATTAATAAAAGTCTTGATCTTAAATCGCGTACCACGTCGGGCAGATACGGATTAAAAATTCGCTTTTTTTCTGTTCCGACTCCAGGCAAGTCCAAACACACAACGCGACTTCCTTTATCGATAGCTTGTAACTTTTGGGGAAAATCTCCCCAATGTTTTTGTTGTCGCATCAACCCACGAAGTAATATCCAATTCATTTCTCAATTTCCTTTCATCTTGCTGAATTATATCCTCTTGGCCAGGACCGTCACGAATATTTTGTGAAGATCTTAACAAGATTTAACTTATTTTCGTTATGACAATTAGCGTATTTAACACCTTCTCTCTTACTTATGATAGTATCTACAAATTGTAGACTTATTTTATTTATTGAAAGGAAATATTTATGGAAAATTTAGTTTTAACAGACAAGGAACCCGTAAGATTTGAAGTCGACACCCATCACACTCAGGTTGGGTTTAAGGTCAAACACATGGGCTTTGCAACAGTCAATGGAAAGTTCGACAATTACTCCGCCTCATTTGAGTTTAGTGACAAAACAAATAAACTCCGAAGAATTTCCGCCAAGATCGATCTTGCCAGCATCAATACCAATCAACCCGATCGAGATAAGCATTTGCGATCAGCAGATTTTTTTAATGTCATGGATGAAAAAGGAAACGTAAACGAATCCAATCGCTATATGACCTTTAGCTGCGAAAAAGTCGATTATGAAAATAATAAACCTGTTCGTGTTCATGGAAAACTCACCATCAATGGCATTACAAAAAGTATTGTTTTGAATGTTTCTTATAGCGGTCCCGGCAAAGATCCTTACGGAAAAACTCGTATCGGCTTTGAGGTCACAACGGAAGTCAATCGCCAAGACTTTAATATCCGCTATAGCGCAAAAGTTCCAGGTGGAGATTTTGTGGTGGCAGATAAAGTAAGCGTCATTATTGAAGGCGAAGCTGTACAAGTCTAGAATCGTTCTCTATACTTACAAAACAAATTGGGCTATTTGCCCCCTGAAACGACCAAAAGGAGAAACAAATGAAATTCTTTATTCTTGCTGTCACGGTTCTTTTTGCCTTACCAAGTCTCGGCGCACACTATGAAATTGACAAAAGCCATACCAATATTGGTTTTCGAGTAAAACACATGGGCTTTTCTAAGGTAAATGGAAAATTTAAAGACTACACCGCCTCTTTTGACTTCGATGAAAAAACTGCAGCGCTGACGAATGTTGAGGCCAAGATTGATATTATGAGCATTGATACAGACCAGCCCACTCGTGATGACGATCTGAGATCCACAAGTTTTTTTGGTGTTGTTGGAGATGATAAAAAAATCAACGAAGCCAATCGCTATATCACTTTTAAAAGTACAAAGGTTGACATGAAGAAAAATCGTCCCCACAAAGTTCACGGTCAACTCACTATCAAGGGTATTACAAAAGATGTCGTCTTAGAAGTTTCCTACAACGGTCCGGGTAAAGACCCCTACGGAAAAACGCGCATTGGGTTTGAGGCTGAAACCAAAATCAACAGACAAGACTTTGGTATCAAATACAATTCCAAAACGCCAGCTGGAGATTTTGTCGTAGGAGATAAAATAGATATCGAAATTGATGGCGAAGGAATACAACAGTAAAGAAGGTTTCTATGGCTAAAGCAAAAAAGAAAACCAAAAGGCTTGTTAAAAAAACGAGTGCCAAAAAGAAAAAGTCATCCTCTCGAAAGCAGACTGCAACGAAAAGGAACATCTCAGAATTAAAGGCCGGAACGATAGCTCCGTCGTTTCAATTAAAAGACCAGAATGGTCAGCTTTATCAACTTGATGATTTTCGTGGGAAAAATGTTGTTCTTTACTTTTACCCAAAAGATTTAACCCCCGGCTGCACACAAGAGGCCTGTGATTTTCGGGATAATTTGAACCGACTCAAAAGCCATAATGTCATCTTGTTAGGAGTGAGTAAAGATACCGAAAGTCTTCATAAAAAATTTGAAGAAAAATATGATCTCAACTTTCCTCTTCTTGCAGACACCGAAGGAAAAACATGCAAAGCCTATGGGGTTATACAAGAAAAAAATCTTTACGGTAAGAAGTTTATGGGTATCAGCCGTACCACTTACCTTATTGGACCCGATCAAAAGATCAAAAAGGTTTACCCTAAGGTAAAAGTACAAGGTCACGTTGACGAAGTTTTAAAGGATATTCAGAGCCTTTCTTAAAAGCAACATCGCCAACATGAGAACACTTTTGGTCCCTCCTGTTTTAGGGGGGGACATTCTTAAGTTCAAATCTTTTAAATAAAGAACTTTTTTTGTAACCTATTAAAATCTCTAGATTATTGTTTGCCTTCTAATATAATTTATAAAATCTGCGGGATCTGTCGCTGTGCATATTTTTTCTTGCTTCTTACATTCTAATGACAATAAATGAAAGCCATTTGATAACATCGCAGGCAAAGAGCATATCAAGTTATTAGGTAGGACATGAATTTTCAACTCTGGTCGTTTCATATTCGTGATATTGGCGTTGACGGTCTTAAGGATCTGACATTTCCGCGAGAACAGTACCCCAATTTTATAAGACAAATTTTAAGAGATATCTCGGCTGCGCAATGTTTTTATTTAGCCACTTGTAACCGCGTTGAATTTCTCATTGCCTCTTCTCATGCCATACCTAAAAGGCCTCACTTTACAAAACATAAGCCCAAAACTTTCTCTTCTAAGCCTGAAATACTCTTACATCTTCTAGAGGTGGCCTGTTCTCTGGATTCTGTTGTTTTTGGAGAAAATCAAATTCTCGGCCAAATTAAACTGGCCTTTGCTGAACAACAAAAAAATAAGCTTATTGGCTCCGAACTTTCAAGGCTTATGGCTCTTGTCTTAAGAGAGGCAAAAGACATTCGCACACAAACTCAACTTTCAAGACTGCAAACATCTGTTTCCTCTGTTGCAGCAAAACTCATTAACACAAAAACTCACAAAAAATCTAAAATTCTTTTGGTGGGCTACGGAGAAACTCACAAACTTCTCCATAAATCTCTTGAAAAAAAGGGATTTCAAAATATTGCAGCAACCAACCGAACAAACTCAAAACTAGATTCTGAGCAGAACATTCAAAAGGTAACATGGTCTGATTTTTTAAATGCCAATCTCAATTCTTATGATGTGATAAGCTTTGCAACCGCTGCAGAAAAACCCCTGTTAACTGCAGACATCCTTAAACAAACACACGCAAAACTTATTATGGATCTTTGCGTTCCCGCCAATGCCGAAGAAAAACTTGTAAAATCCCATGACGCTGTCTACATTGGCCTTGATGAGATTCAAAAAATCTTAAGCAAAGACAAATCTGAAGCACTTGTACTAAAAAAGCAACTTCAAGAGATTATTCAGGCCTCAACACAAAAAATTATGGCCGATCTTTCGGTTTACTCAATTCAAAACCTTATCACTGCCAACATTCAAAAAAGTTTTGAAATTCATGAACAATCCCTGACTCAAGACCTTGATGAACTGACCAGCAAGCTTTCCTTTGAACAAAAAGCAATCCTTGCAAATTGGTCAGAAAAATTAATTAAAAAGATCAACCACATTCATCTCAAGACATATAAAGAAGTCGTTAATGTTGTACAAAGTCAAAATCGGCACACGCAAAAGTGAGCTTGCGCTTACACAAACCAATCTTGTTTGTGAGGCCCTCAAAAAAATAAATATTCCAAGTGAGATTTGCCATATCATAACGACTGGAGATCGTGATCATCGACCCTTTCAAAATATTGTTGGTGATGGTTTTTTTACAAAAGAGCTCGAAAGGCAGCTTTTATCAAAAAAGATTCAACTTGCGGTCCATTCTTCCAAGGATTTACCAAGTCAGACTCACCATGATCTGCCATGGGTTGCCTTTGGAAACCGAGAGGATCCCCTGGATGTTCTGGTTATCCCCAAAGAACTTATTAAAAGCAAAAACCCCCTCTATCTCCAAGATGGACTCATTGTTGGAACATCTTCTCCCAGAAGAGAATTTCAACTTCAAAAGGCTTTTCCAAACATTATTATAAAATCAATTCGTGGAAACGTTTGGACAAGGATAGAAAAGGTTCTAAAAAAAGAAGTGGGGGGGACCGTTTTAGCCTGGGCAGGAATCCACCGACTTGGACTAGAAAATAAAATTTTAGAGCTCGGACTCGAAATCATAAAGCTTCCCTTTGTGGCAGCTCCCTGCCAAGGAATTCTTGGGGTCCAAGCTGAGATCGCCTCAAGCGATCTTGTTTCTCAAATTGCAAATCCAGATCTCACCACTATTGCAAGAGCAGAAAAAACAATTCTTGCTCTTTTAGGCGGCGGCTGCCAACTTGCTGTTGGTGCAAGAATCACAAAAGAAAAGAATACTTTTCATCTCAAATTTGAGTACTTCACACAAAACGAAATATTTTCTTTTGATCTTCACAATCAAAACATTTCTGAGCTTTTAAGAGAATTGTTTTTAAAGATAACTCACGCCAAGCAAGACGCTCCAAGAGTTATTTTGGCGCAAAATCTTCAACATCAACTGCAATCAGCCCAAAAGCTTGTGAACAAAGGATTTCAAGTCATTCCATGGTGTCCACAAGTTGTTTTGCCAACATGGAAAATGAGTGATTTTGAAAAAGTCGCATCAACTTTTTCTTCTTTGGATGCCCTGATTTTTACAAGTAGATTTGCAGTTCGTATTTTTATGAATGATTTTATCTCTCTTTACCCCGACCTTTTAGAAGATCTTAAAAATAAAAAAATAATTTATGCTGTCGGCCCCTCCACTCAAGAGGAACTTAAGGCCTATGGACTCCTCAACATTAAAGTTCCCCATGAAGCCCACGGGAAATCGCTTCTTAAAATCTTAAAAGCCGAAAATCCTCTTTATGTTGGCACAAAAGACTCTCTCCTTATGAAATTATTGGATTTAGAGGGAAGAAATTACAAATTTTTAGAGCTCTATAGGAGTTTTAAATCAACAAACTCTTTGAGTGATTTACCCCAACTACAAAGTGGTGATAGAGTCGTCCTAACAAGCCCAGGGCAAGCACAATGTTTTATTGAATCTCTTCCTCAGAAGCTTCCCCCCATCCAGGTCTATGCATTTGGGCCATCAACATCAAAAGCCCTAGCCCAAGCTGGTATTGAACATGAACTCAATCCCCAAGCTGGCCAGTGGGATATGTTGATAGAAAAAATGAAATAAATAAAAGGATTCAACTCAATTATGAACTACACATCCTCAGAAGAACTTTATCTTAAGGCACAAAATTATGCTCCAGCCGGAGTCCACTCCCCTGTTCGCGCTTTTCGAGCTGTTGGAGGATCTCCTCTATTTTTTAAAAAAGGAATAGGCCCAACTCTTGAAGACGTTGATAACAATCAATACGTTGATTTTTGTATGTGTTGGGGGGCTCTCATTTTAGGGCATGCCCACCCAAGTGTAGTCAAAGGCCTTCAAGAACAAGTTTCAAACGGCACACATTATGGAACTCCGACACCACTTGATGTTGAACTTTCTTCTTATATTTTAAGTAAACTTCCATTTTACGATAAGCTTCGATTTGTTAATTCAGGAACAGAAGCTGTGATGACGGCTGTTCGCCTTGCAAGGGGATTTACAAAAAGAAATAAGATTGTCAAAATCGACGGCTCTTATCACGGACACTCTGATAGCCTTTTGGTTTCGGCAGGTTCTGGTCTAATGACTCAAGGAGAAGCGACATCTCAAGGTGTTCCAGCGGGAACAATTCAAGACACCATCACTATTCCCTATCAAGAT
>JBDHWX010000045.1:0-11246 GCA_039810365.1 Bdellovibrionales bacterium
AAAATATGAAACCATTATTGGTGATCGTGTTTTTGTGGGAAGCGATAGCCAGTTTGTTGCCCCCGTAAAAGTTGGCGATGATGCCATTGTTGGTTCTGGCTCGACGGTCACAAAAGATGTTCCCTCTAAAGCTTTAGCGGTGGCTCGCTCTAAGCAAGTTAATATTGAAAATTATAAACCTAAAAAGGACTCATGATTTATGTGCGGAATTGTTGGGTACTATGGATCTCAAAATCCTAAGGATGTTATTTTAAATGGCTTAAAAAGTCTTGAGTACAGAGGTTATGATAGTGCTGGTGTTGCCATTTTTGATAACGGAAAAATCTCTCGTGTTCGTGCAGAAGGAAAGTTATCCAATCTTGAAGGCTTACTTAAAAATAAAAGTTTTAATGGACATACTGGCATTGGCCATACAAGGTGGGCTACTCATGGAGTTCCATCAGAAAGAAACGCACATCCTCATACGGTGGGCGAAATTAGCCTTGTTCATAATGGTATTATTGAAAACTATATGGAGATTCGAGAAGAGCTCACCTCTGGTGGGGCGCACTTGCAATCCGATACAGATTCGGAGCTTGTTGCTCATTTACTAGCAGGAGAAGTGACTCACACAAAAGATTTATTAAAGGCTGTTTTCAATGTGCTTCCTCGTTTAAAGGGAGCCTTTTCTATTGTGGTTGTTTATGAAAAAGCGCCTGATGAAATTGTAGCCTTTAAAAATGGACCACCTCTTCTTTTGGGAGTAGGAGAAAAAGAAAATATTATTGCAAGTGATTTGCAGGCCATTATTCAGCACACTAATAAAATTGTTTATTTAGAAGATAATGAGGTCGTTCATATTCAGGAAAATTCCTACACACTTTATAACGAGAAAGGGCAAAAGATTTTGCGAAAGCCCGAGGTGATAGAGTGGAGTCAAGAAAAAGCAGATAAAAAAGGCTTTCCACATTACATGCTCAAAGAAATTTTTGAACAGCCAAGAACAGTGGCTTTGGCTATTCAACCTCATCTTGATTTAGAAAAACTAGAAGTCAAAATGAATGAACTTAATGGGCTTACAGATATCGAGCGTGTTTTAATTATTGCTTGTGGCACAAGTTATTATGCAGGCATGGTAGCGGAATATTTTATAGAAAAAATAGCACGTGTGCCGGTTGAGTGTGAGCTGGCTTCTGAGTTTCGTTATCGCGATCCGGTTTTATCACCCAAAACACTTGCGCTTTTTATTTCACAAAGTGGAGAAACAGCCGACACCATTGCGGCCATGAAACTTGCTCAAAGTCTTGGCGTTCAGACGATGAGTTTGTGTAATGTGAGGCTTTCAACACTTGATCGTTCCACTCAATATAAACTTTTGATGAACTGTGAAGCTGAAATTGGAGTTGCTTCTACAAAAGCTTTTACGGCAAGTCTTATTTTATTAAACTTATTTGCTTTAAAGCTTGCAAAATTAAAAAAGAAAGTAGCGGCTGTTCAAGAGCATGAACACGTTCGCGCACTTTTAGATTTTCCATCTCTTATGGAAAAAGTTTTATCTTATGCTTCATTTTTTAAAGAGGCTGCCGAAGATTTTAAAAAATTTAAAGGTTATCTTTTTATTGGCAGAAATGTTTCTTACCCCATTGCGCTTGAAGGAGCTTTAAAAATGAAAGAGCTTTCTTATTTGCAAGCAGAAGGTTACGCCGCAGGAGAGATGAAGCATGGGCCTATTGCTTTGGTTGATAAAAATATGGGTGTTGTGGTGGTAGCACCTCATGATGAAGTTTTTGAAAAAACATTAAGTAATTTAGAAGAAATTTGTGCGCGTGGTGGTAAGGTGATTGCTATTGGCAGTGAGCAAAACGACAAGATGAAAAAGCTTTCGCAACATTATATTAGCATACCTCAAGCACATTGGAGTTTAAATCCAATCCTATCTGTAGTCCCCTTGCAGCTCTTGGCTTATCAGGTTTCGGATTCCTTGGGTTACGATGTGGATCAACCAAGAAATTTAGCAAAATCTGTGACGGTGGAATAACGGGTACCTGCTTGTTTTTTGGAATAACGGATACCTGCTTGTTTTTTGACCCCCGCCGCGTCAAATGCGAAAGGATGTAAAAGGTGCGGCGCACCTTTTATGTACATGGTGCATTAGGAGTTAGGAAAGCCAATCTAAAAAAGCTTTTTGTGCGCGCAAGATTTGCTTTTCTTTTTTTGATTCCTTTGAAATCTTTTTGCCTTTTTCATCTAAGAGTTCTTGAGGTTCAAGATTTGGAAATAATCCAAAATTAATATTGGTAGGTTGAAAATTTTCTTTTTTTTCTTGGGTGATGGCGTAAAGAAGAGCTCCCATGGCTGATTCCCTAGGTGGTGGGTTAAAGGGTTTATCCTCTAATTTTTGTTTTAAAAAAAGTGCCGCCAAAAGTCCCATGCAGGTTGATTCAAAATAACCTTCAACACCTGTAATTTGTCCTGCTAAAAAAAGTGTTGGATTCTTTTTACTTGAAAGATCAGAGTTTAAAACCTTGGTGGAATTCACGAATAAATTGCGGTGAATGCTCCCTAATTTTAAAAACTCTGCATTTTGAAGACCTGGGATCATTCTAAAAATACGTTGTTGTTCGGGATAAGCCATTTTGGTTTGAAAGCCCACCATGTTGTAGGCTGTACCCTCTTTATTATCTTGTCTTAATTGAACAACGGCGTAGGGATATCTTCCTGTTTTTGGATCATCAAGGCCAACGGGCTTCATGGGACCAAAACGTGGAGTTTCAATACCTCTTTCGATCATGGCCTCAATAGGCATGCAGCCTTCAAAGTAAGGTGTGTCTTTTTCAAATTCTTTGGGTTCGACTTTCCTCGCTTTTTGAATTTCTTCTATAAACTGATAGTACTCTTTTTTGTTAAGGGGACAATTGTAGTAATCACCGCCGTCACCTTTATTGTAACGATTGGCCTTCCAAGCAATAGATGTATCGATGGTATCGGCATCCACAATGGGGGCTATGGCATCAAAAAAATATAGAAAGCTTTGCCCCAAGTGTTGCATAAGATCTTTAGCAAGGGATTCATGAGTGAGTGGACCCGTGGCAATCACACATGGTCTTGGAATTTGATTAAGATTTTCGATAAGCTCACTTTTGATTTCGATATTAGGGGAGCTTTCTATAAGTCTTGTGATTTCTTGAGAAAAGATATGGCGATCAAGGCCTAAAGCTTGGCCGGCGGGAACTTGTGCTTTTTTTGTAGCCTTTAAAATAAAGGAGTTAAGTTTTTCGGCTTCCCATTTGAGTTGTCCTGGTGCAGACAAAGAATTGGTGCTGCCAAAAGAATTAGAGCAAACAAGTTCTGCAAAATTTTGAGTTTTGTGGGCGGGTGTCATAATATTTTTTTTGCGCATCTCGTAGAGATGAACTTTAAAACCAAAAGAAGCAAGCTGAAGAGCACATTCGCTACCAGCTAGACCTCCACCTACAATTGATATTGTCTGACTTTTTATTTTCATATAAATCTTAAGTATGTCCGCAAATCGTTTGAAATCCGATAACCGAACAAGTTCCTTGCAAGATCCGTCTCAAGTTCTTGAAGGTGTTCTCATGGATAGCAAATCTCCACTTTCAGATCAATTTCAGAGATGGAAGCTTGAAAGAAAGTGGAACGAAATTGTAGGTGCTACAATTTCTGCTCAAAGTGAACCTATTGGATATAACAATGGCGTTTTGTATGTTTTGGTTAAAAATGCAGTTTGGATGCAAGAAATGCTTTTTTTGGCGGGCCCTCTCAAAGAAAAAGTGAACGCTTTTGTCGGCAAAAAGTGGGTCCATCAAGTTCGCTTTACCCTCACCCCTTAAAAAAGGTGCCAGCCGCTTTTTTACCAATTAGATATTAATTACGGCACAGACTCGAATGTCCTTTCCTTCTTGCACCGAATTTGACGCGGCGGGGGTCAAAAAACAAGCAGGTACCTAGGGGCAGAGGGATTTTTGGAGTTGGATGAAGGCTTCGGGGTCGATGGAAAAGCCATTCCAGCTGACTTCCCAGTGAAAGTGGGGAGCCTCGACGCGACCCGTGGCTCCAGATTTACCTATAAAATCCCCTTTTTTAATTTTTTGTCCATCATGAACATTGATTTCACTTAAATGAAAATATTTAGAATAAATTCCGTTTCCATGATCAATATAGACAGAATTTCCCGGTAAAATAAATTTTCCAGTCAGAGCAACGGTGCCATCTGCCATGGCCTGGATAGGTGTTCCGTACCAAGCCCTTTTATCAAGCCCTGTGTGAAAATACTCTTTTCCCGTTGGAAGCCTTCTGTAAGAACCAAAAAGAGAAACAGTTTTAGATTGCAGTGGCGCTTGGCTTGAAAAGCAAAACTCTCCACCACTATTTTTTAAAAGAACAGAAGAAATTAATTTTTTTTGTTCAGATATTTCGTCATGTGCATTTTGCGCTTCTTCCATAAAAGATGCCGGAATACGAAGATTTGCTGGATTATTCAGTTTGCGTTCTGAGACCTCAGCTGGTGCAAAAGCAATATCTTGAATTGGAAAATTAAAAAAAGATTTTTGTATTTGAGAAATAGCAACAAAAGAAGAGCCTCGAGAACTTTGAATAGGAATGGCTCCAAAAAAAGTATCCTTTGACACGGGAATTAATCGAAATGAATCAAAAAAGTAACGAATTTGATTTTGTGCAAACCCTGAGTCATCTTGAGAATCGATTTTCACCCAAAAAGGTGTGCCAGCCTGAAGAGCGCTGTGGGTTAACTTGGGTGGGTTAGAAATGATTTTTAAAATTCTGTGAGACGGCCAAAGGCAAAATAACACAACCAGAAGGTTAAAAATTATTTTTTGCCTTCTTGTATTGTTTTCTGAATGAGCGACTTCATGTAGTCGTTGCGTTTGGACCCCCCAAGAATTTCTTTGATTTTGTCATGGATCGTTGGATCGTTTATCAACTCACCAAGTGTTCCATTTCCATTATCAATTTTTTCTAAGATACTCTCAATATGATTTGAGATTTTTTTAAGATTTTTTTGGTCATCTCCGCGTAAATCCTTGATGGCAAGTTCAAATTGGACCATAGCCTGATCCATATGTTTTGATGCGCTTGTTAAATTTTCCATGATGTGATCGGATCTACCATCTTTATTGAGGGTTTTTGAGAACTCTCTAAAATCTTTTAAGATATCAAAAATTTTACCAAGATCACCACTTCGCTGTGAAATTGTCGTAAAAATGTCGGGACTCTCTTCAACACGAACGGAGTCTCCATCTTTGAGAGGCTCTCCATTAAAAGTAAGAGTTTCTATGGCAACATATTTATCTCCAAGGGCACCTTGAGTGCGAAGGCTGGCCTCAGAGTCTTTTGTAATTCGAGATTGAAACTTTTTTAAAATCTTTACATAGACAATAATTTTTTGATCTTCTGCTGAAAACTGAATGTCGTGCACACTTCCAACTTGGTAACCATTCACCCGCACCAAGCTTCCTGGATTTAATCCGTCGACATGATCAAATGGAACCTTAAGAATATAAGTGCTTGAGAACATAGACTTGTTTCCTCCAAGGAGAACAACGGTCACAATAAAAAGTAAGAGTGCTGCGCCAACAGCTATTCCAACTTTAACTTCTGTGGCACCTTTTGAGTTCATTTGGCGACATCCTTTCCATTGATGAATTTAAAAATCGGGCTTTCTGTATCCTGTGAGATATCAGAGAGTTTGCCTTCATAGGTAATAAATCCCTGAACCAAAAGAGCAATTCGATCACAAACAACAGTAGCCGTAGGCATATCATGAGTTACAAGAATCGATGTGACTCCACGTTTTTTTAATTCTAAAATCATTTCCTGAATGCGAATCGTATTATAGGGATCAAGCCCGGCCGTAGGTTCATCATAAAGAACGATGTCAGGATCTAAGATAATGGATCGTGCAAGTCCCACGCGCTTTTGCATTCCGCCAGAGAGTTCTGCTGGAAAAACACTTTCATTACCCTGAAGTCCAAAATCTTTTAAAAGTCCAAGAACCTTGGTTTGAATTTCTTCTTCGCGAAGAGAGGTATGTTCTCGTAAAGGGTAGGCAAGATTGTCGTAAACCGTTAGTGAGTCAAAGAGAGCGCCGCCCTGAAAAACATAAGCTACCTTTTTTCGAATAGGCAAGAGTTCTTTTTCTGTCATATTTGAGATATCGGTCCCCTCAACAATGATTTGTCCATCATCTGGTTTTTCAAGTCCGATGAGTGAGCGAAGGATGACACTTTTGCCGGAGCCAGAGCCACCAATAAGACCAAGGCATTCTCCCTTGTAAAGAGAAAAGGTGACATCTCGGTGGACCGTCTTGGTACCAAAAGATTTTTTAAAATGTTTTACCTCAATTGCCTTTTCCATTTCTTCTCACATTGTCATTTCGATTAACCAAAAAAGTTTTGTTAATACAAAATCGCTGATCACTATTAAAATTGAAGAGGCAACAACAGACTTTGTTGTGGCAATTCCAACGCCCCGAGTTCCTTCCGAAACTCCCATGCCGTAATAGCAGCCAGTTAAACCAACAAAAAAAGCAAAGAAAAATGTTTTCCCTATTCCCACCATATAGTCTGTGAGTTTTACAGTCTGAATGACTTTTTGAAAAAAGAAAGAGGGATCAAGGGCAAGTTCAGTTTTTCCAATAAGCATTGCACTGGCAATGCCAATAGAATTTGCAAAAATCGTGAGTAAAGGAAGCGCAATAATCAGAGCAATGATTCTTGGAATAATAATTCTTTTAAGAGGAGAGGTTCCAAGAGCTCGGATAGCATCAATTTGCTGAGTGACCTTCATAGAACCGATTTCAGATGCGATTCCAGCGCCAACGCGTCCTGCGATCATGAGGCTTGTAAAAACAGGGCCAAGCTCTCGAACAATACTGAGAGCCACAATTTTGGGAATATAAAGTTTGCCTCCAAATTTGGCCAGGCCAAAACCAAATTGCATGGTGATAACAGATCCCGTACTAATGGCACAAACAGCAACGAGAGGTAAGGATTTTACACCGAGTGCAAAAATTTGTTCTATCACAAGTGTTGGATAAAAAGGTTTGCGAAAGAGTTCGCGAGTTGTTCCGTAGGCAAGATAGGAAAGGCTTCCAATAAAATAAAACATATCAAACATCATTTGGCTTAAAGATGTTGCAACAGAGTAAATCATATCATTTCACCAAGAAACTGCTTTTAAACTTATCAAATTGTGCAACTTCCTTGTTAAAGTTTTCTTTAAGAGAAACGTAGGTTACGTGATAAGAGCAGGAATTCTTTTTGAATACTACAATTTTTAATTTAACGGGCACTCCCTCAAGCTCACCATCAACAACTGACTCAATGGCCTCGCGTTCATTAAAATTAATATTATTTTGTGATATAATTTTAAAATTTTCGAGACCCTGAAGGCTTGATGTGAGACTGCTTTTTAATGAAGGCTCATTTTCACTACAACTGGAGTAATAAGAAATAGTGTTTGCTGTTTGAGAACTCTCCCAGATTTTGTCGGAATTCAAAGAGTGTGACGCACGAAATGGAGAGCCCGGCTCTTGATAGGAAACATCTTTTGATTTTGTTGGTTTAGAGGTTGGAAGGTTGACAGAAACGCATCCACCAAAAATGAGCAGAGTTAAAATCCAACTTAAATTGTGCGTCCTCATGGCTGTTACCCATTTGTTGCGAATTATTTTAGTTAAAACCTATGCTTCTTTATAAAATCTTTACGGATTTTCAAAGCATAAAGTTGAATTCTTTTATATTTTTATTCGGAAACCCGACTCAACTAAGGTCTTTATCTCAAGCAAACACAGTGTCAGAAAGTTGTCGCTCTGACAAGAAATTTTGGTCAAGTTGTGATGTAAACAACAAAAATAACAGAGGCAGACAGCGAAAACTGTTTGGCATCTAAAATGCAAACTCTTTAAGAAGAACAGGGAGAGTTTTTTGTTACGTACTTTTGTATTGCTTATTTTTTGTGCTACTTCTTTGGAGACCTTTGCCCAGGGTACGGTTCATGTTTTTCTTGAAGAGATGAAAGATGTTACACACGTGGAGTTTGCGGGTCGGGAAACCTGGAATTACAAGTTGGATTCTGGCGTGAATGGAAAATATAAAACGCTTTCAATAGAAGTTGATAAAGTTGATCCAAAGTCCATCGTACTTTTAAAAACTCTTCGTTCGCCTTTTGTTGAAAAAGTTGAAATCCAAAATGGAACAGACTTAAAAGACAAAATTGTATTTTTCTTAAAATCACAAGATGTTCAAGGATTTGATTATATTACGGATCAACCATCAAAGCTTGTTTTGGATTTTTATCAAGATGTAGATAAAAGTAAAATGATAGCAAATAAGCTTCCAGATAAGAAAAAAGTGGCAGTCGTCTCCAAAAAGGTCAACAGAAAACCCGCGGGAGATTTTATTTTGCAACCGAGTTCGACATCGGCACCAGTTGCTCCTACGAATCTTGATGGAGATGATCCAGATTATAAAAGATTTCAAATTGCAGATTATGAGATTAAAGATTCTTCAATTATTGCATCAAAATTAAATCTCTATATTCACTATCCAATGATGCAGGTTCCAGTAGAGGATCTTCAGGCGCTTTTAGAAGCAGCGCCTCAGTATGAAATTGAGAAAACAAACAGTGATGAAAATAAAAAGGCAAGGCTTCTGTTAACGCTCTTTAATAAAGGGCGCTCAGCAAACGAAAGCAGTCATACTAAAGAAAGATCGCGTGATGCGGTCTTTTTAACAGCGCTTGAATTGTTTCGTAAAGAATATCCAAATTCTCAATATCAAGAACAGCTTTTGTATATGGAAGCTGATACCTATTATGGTCTTTGGCAAAAACAAAAAAGACCTATAGATTTTGAAACCGCAATGAATCTCTATACGAAGTTGTTGCTGTCTCCGGGTAATCCCACACTACAAGATCGTATTATGCGGCTTGTTGCGTATTCTTATTTTACTAAAGACGATTATATGTCGGCTTTTACAATGTTCGAAAAATATCTCAAACGCTATCCTGAGTCGCAAAGTCAATACAGAGTGAAAATTGCAATGGCGCTTTGTTTGGCAAGATTAAATAATCTTGCAGATGCCGTGAAAATTTTAAACCAAGTAGAAGAAAATAAAAAATCAGGACTATCTGGTGTTGAGGCGGCATACAGAAAAGGTGATTTGTATGCAGTTGTCCGAGATTACCAAAAAGCGATTTCTGAATACGACAATGTCATTAAGAAATACTCAAAAGAGTCATCACAATATCCCAATGCACTTTATAATACGGCAGAAAGTCGTTTTTGGTTGAATCGAGATAAAGAGAATCTCAAGAGAAGTTTAAATGATTATGTCGAATTTATTAAAAAATATCCTAAAAATGAACACGTCAGCTATGCTATGGAGCGTGTCGGTGAACTCCTTGAAATTCTTGGGGCATCAGAAAAAAAATTTAATGGTGCATTTATTGAAACAATTTATCGGTATGGTGAGACAGAGGCGGCAGGGGTTGCAAAGATCCGTTTGCTTAGGGCAAGAATTCCTTCTATGAAGGAAAAAGAAATTAATGACGAAATTGCTTCTATTAATAAATTTATTCAGACCTCACAGCTAGAAAAATTAAAAGAATTTAAGACGATCATGATTGCAGACGGCTATTACTCAAGAAAAAATTATGACGAATCATTAAAGTATCTAATTTCTTTTTATCAAGAAAATCCTTTGTCTAATTATTTAGATGTGTTTAAGAAAAGAATTGTTCAGACAATAAAAGATCAAATGGCCTATGCTGTTCAAAGCGATGACTATCTTAAGGCCTTTCAAATATATGGAAAAAACTCATCTGTTTGGTTAAAAGATTCAAACCGTATAGATGTTGAGTATTTACTGGGTAGAGCTTTTGAAGAAGCCGCTGTTCCCGATGAGGCCATTAAAAAATATCAAGAAGTATTAAACAAACTTTATTCTATACGTGGCTCTCAAGAGGAGCGAGAAAGAAAAGTGTTTGAAGCTCTTCCAACAACAGATGAGGTGCATCTGAATCTCGCCTCGATGTTTGTTTTTAAGGGTGACTACGGAAAAGCGCTTGATAATTTAAAAGAGGTACAAGAAAAAAATCTTACAGATGATGAACGTATTTTGTTTGTCTCACTTTCTTCGTCGGTTTATGAAAAATTAAATCAACCAGAACTCGCTATTTCAAACCTCAATAAACTCGTTTCAACGTGGAGAGGTCAGCCAGTTAAACTTTCTGAGGTTTATTTAAGGCTTGCACATTTGCAGTATAAAAATAATCTCTTAGAGGCTTCGCTTCAATCGCTCAACCAATTGCTAGATATTTCAAGAGACACCAAAACCATTGCAGACGAGACAGAAATAAAAGCTTTTGAGCTTAAGGCACAAGTCGCAGAAAAGCTAAAAAAATTAGATGTTGCTCTTGATGCCTATAATATGCTTTTGGAAAAATACGAAGACTCACACTCTTTGTATTCTGATCGTTATAAATTGGGCGAGATATATTTTAATAAGGGCGAAGTAAAAGAAGCAGAAAAAGTATGGAGCCCATTGCAAGATAAACCAGAAGCCAAAATATGGAGTCAATTGGCGCAAGAAAATTTAAAAGATTCTTTGTGGAAAGATGAATATAAGAAATATATGGGGCGGATTCCTGCCATGGCACCAGAACAGAAAAAGGGAGACAAGAAATGATTCAACAAAATCATTCTATACTAACACTTGATCCTCAGATGCGTAAGATTTTAAAAATTGCAGAAAATATTGCGCACTCAAAGGCATCTGTTCTCATCACGGGAGAAAGTGGAACGGGTAAAGAACTTTTAGCTCGATATATTCATGCCAAAAGTCCTCGTGCCGGAAAAAGAATGGTGGCCATCAATTGTGCGGCTGTTCCAGAGGGGCTTCTTGAAAGTGAACTTTTTGGACACGAAAAAGGGGCCTTTACGGGCGCACACGCTTCAAAGCCAGGAAAGTTTGAATTAGCACAGCAAAGCACACTGTTGCTTGATGAGATGGGCGAGCTGCCGCTTTTGTTGCAGTCTAAACTCTTAAGAGCGCTTCAGGAAAATGAGATTGAAAGAGTCGGAGGACGCGAACCTATTAAGACGGATGTTAGGATTATTGCAACAACAAATCGAGACCTTAAAAAAGTTGTGCAAGAGGGAGGGTTTCGAGAAGATTTATTTTATCGCCTCAATGTTATTCCGATTCATATTCCGCCACTGCGATCAC